>JBIKMD010000057.1:0-10426 GCA_044359465.1 Myxococcota bacterium | reverse complement strand
CTGACGCATCACTAAAGGTCCGAATCACTCGACCATCACTACCGGAAACGAGATAGGCCGAATCGTTACCAGGCGCTCCGACGAGCATGTCGGCGATGCCATCCAGATCGACATCACTCACGACTGCCACAGCGGTACCAGATCTGACGTTGCCCACATCGGTAGCGACATGGAGCCGCGCACTGCGCTGCGTCCTATTGAAACCAGAGCGAATGTCTATGCGTCCAAAGTCGACAATCACGGTCGACCCCTGGGTGACCGTCGCTGCAAATTGCTCTCGCTCGGGAGCCCCAACCAGTAGGTCAGCGTTCCGATCGCCATCCAGGTAGCCCGCCGACAGCGCGGCGCCGTAGTGCTCTCCCGCTTGCGTCCCCAAGTAGACGTCTATCGGCTCGCTACCGAAGGTAGTGGTTGACGCTGAAGCGCTCGGGCTGCTGTCACAACGCCTCGTACCAACGCCCAGATCCTGATCCTCCGCAGCTGTAACGGTGAAGCGATAAGCGGTCGCTTCCTCGAGACGCATCACGTGCGTTCCTGACGGCCCAAGAGGCCCGGTTGGCGCCCCGCCAGCTGTCAGGCCGGTCACGCCCACCGCCACCGAGCCCATGTTTCCGTTCTCGTCCAGATAAGTGATCTCATAGGCGTGTGCGTCTTCTACAGGCGTCCAAGAGACGTACGCTTCATGAAACTCCGCGAGGGCTCGCACATTGGTGGGTGCTGCGAGCACGGGCCGCGCAGTCACAGGCGCAGCCAACTGAAAGTTGCCAGCATCGTCTACGCCGGCCACGAACAAGTTGTAGTCCGCGCAGTTATCGAGCGGAACAGCAGGCAGCAGCGCGCGGGTGGAAAGGCTGTAAGACGTATTGCCTGCGTCTACTTCTCTTGTGCCGCCACCAATGGTGTTGGAGCCAGAAGGCACAATGGCAACGACATAGTAGTCCACGTCGCTCGCGGAAGAGGCAGACCACGACAACTGAAAAGCATGGCTTCCTGCAACGACTGAATCGAACGCCAGCGCAGGTGGTGCTGTCGTGTCGAGCTCTATCGGTGCGCTGATAGCTGAGCTCGTTCGTCCGGCGCCATCTTTCACGCAGAGCTTCACCGCCTGCGCTTGTTCGCCGTCCGTGAGCGCGTATTGCGCCACATAGCTCGGTGCGATTTGGGCATCCGTCACCTGGGTGTAGGTTGCGCTGTCGCAGTCCATCGTGGATGGACCAATGGCGTAAGAGAACGCGCGGACTTCGGCGCTGGTACAAGTCACCCGAATGTTCGCGTAGCGTGTGAGCGTCGGACTGAAGTTGCAGCCCGTAAACGTGGGCACGTTGTTCTGGCAGGTAGGACCAATTGGCCCACTGAGCGTGATCGTAGGGGCGCTCGGCGCAGCAAGGTCGTAGCGAATACTCTCGGTGCTTGCGACGGGTGTCACGTTGCCAGCGCGGTCCCGAATGCACACACCAATGTTTTGAGCAACGAAGTCCGTAGCAGCGAGCGTGATGCTCGCAGGATTGGCGAACGAGGAATAGCTGCTGCTGCCCGTTGGACAAGTCACACCGCTGAAGCCAGTCGTGCCAGAGGGCCCCAGAATGCGCAGTCCGTTGGTCAAATCGACATCGTCACTCACAGACAACGCGAGGCTTGCTCCGGTAGACAATGCGTAGTCAGCGCCACCATTGAGCGACAATGACGTGATCGTGGGCGCAATGGAGTCGACGGTGATCGTGTCGCTACCGCCACCACGCTGGCCGGCGTTGTCCTCCAAACAGACAGTGAACGTTTTGAGACCGTCAGGTTGCAACAACGCAGCATTGGAGATGGTGAATGGCAAGCTCACGCCTAACGACGCCAGCGTCTGATAGGAGGCAGTGTCGCAATCGATACCTTCGCCCCACGCCGCGCTGCGCGTATCAGTGGAACCACTCACTCCCACATTGACTGAGAAAGAAGTCGAGAACTGCGCGCCTGCGTTGACTGACACGGCCACAGAGGGCGGCGTTGTATCGAGCTGAATCGTGTCGCTAAAGTCCGCTGTGAGGCCAGAAGCATCGACGAGCCGCAAATAAACAGTCTTGGTGCCATCAATGGCAGGATCCTTGAGCGTCCATGCCTTGCTCGAGGTGAACGCTTCAGCGCTTGCGCCCACGAAAGTCGCTTCATTCGAGACATACATAGTGACGGCGCCGCCTCCACTCAGCGTGAGCACGACGTTAGGGTCAGTCGCATAAGTGGCAGCGCTGTTGATGCTGATGGAACCGCTGGGAGGCGTGCTGTCGAGCGTAATGCTGTCGCTGAGCAAGGCCGTGTTGCCCGCCGCGTCTTTGAGGCACAGATACACCGTTTGCGAGCCTTCGACATTCGCGAGCACAATGGTCGCAGGCGGCGCTGCGAGATACGGCGTTGCGGTCGCGCAAGTCGGCGACGAGGTGCTGAGGAAGTACGTCACGATTTCGGTCACACCTGTCACCGAAACGTTCACTGTCGTGTCCTGCGTATACGCGGCGCCGCTATCGAGCGTGAAGCTTGCACTGGGCGCTGTTTGGTCGAGCACAATCGTGGCGCTCGCATCGACGCTATTGCCAGCCGCATCGCGAAAGCGTCCGTACACGGTCTTCTCACCATCGCCGCTGCTCAGCACAAAACCCGTTGAGCCAGTTATGCCCGTGAAACCTGCGGCGCCAGTGAAGGTGGGATTGGAAGCAAGTGTGTACTGCACTGCAGGCGTTTCGCTGACCACATTCATGCTGACGGTCACTTGCTGCACGTTCGTGCGCGCACCTTGTGCGAAGGTGAATCCAACAACACTCGGTGGAGTCCGATCGAGTGTGATCGTGTCAGAAAGCGCAGGAGCCGATGCGTTGCCCGCCGCATCTCTAAACTGAACGTAGAGTGTCTTGAGGCCGTCATCACCTTGCAGCACTGCAGGCAGAGACACAGGACCGGTTGCAGTTCCCGTCCATTCTACCGCGTCGAGATTGGTGCTGGTGCCATAGCGAACAGCAGCAGCGTCAGCGCTGGTCAGCGACAAAGTGACGAAGGGCGAGCTAGAATAGGCGGTGCCGTCGTTGATCGAGAACGTGGTGCCTGTTGGTGGCGTTTGATCGTAGATGATGCTGTCGTTCGGCCCTGTCGCACCCGTCGGCCCGCCCAAGCAGTTGCCTGCCTTGTCGCAATACCGAACGTAGACCGTATGACTGGTTTCGCTCGATGCGATGCTGTGGCCCACGAGCGTTGTTTTGTATGGCACGGCGACTTCATCGAAGGTGCGATCATCGTTCGATACGATCATGGTCCCGACGCCACTAGTCGCATCGGTAGCGCTCAGCGTGAGGTCAACGCTCGTCGTGTTCGTGTACTGCGCCCCGCCTGCGATAGACACGGAGCCGGCGCTCGGCGGATCATCGTCGAAAGTGACAGTAGACGTGAAGGGTCCTGTCACCGTCGTACCGCCTTTGCGATACCACACACTAATCGTGTGCGGTCCGTCTGTCGTGTTCGCGAGCACGTAGGGGACGAACGCGGAGAGTCCTTGCCAACCAGTCGTTGGCGTCACACCGCTTTCATTGGCGACGTACTCCTCGGGCGAGTCGACATCGAGATTGAAGCCGAGCTTGAGCGAGCTTTCGCGTGTGAACTCCACGTTGATCACGCAGCCACCCACCTCGCTGCCGTTGCAAATGCGAAACGCGCCGGTCTCCACGCCGAGCGCGAGCGAGCCTAAGTCAACCTCAGCACCTTCGACAGCTAGCGTGCTCACCGCGCCATAGTTCCGCGTCTCGAAACCTTCTTTGGCTGCGACGAAGGTGTAGTCACCCAGAAGCACTGGCGAGAGGCGCCAAAAACCCGAGCCATCGGTGATCGCCGAGGCGACCGAAACGGGCACCGCATCGGTCGTTCGGGCTGTGACGACTACACCTTGAGCCGATGCGCCCCCCGACAAAGTAATCGTGCCAGTAATGTCGCCACTCTTCGCTTTGCTCAACGTATAGGTGCCGCGATCTTGATCAACGCCAGCCACCACTACGATGTCTTTTTCTACGACACGCGTGAACCCGGCGTGGCTCAACGTGAGCACATAACCAACCCCTTGCGGAACGCTCGCAAACGCGAAGTCGCCAGCGGCAGAGGGCGTCGTCGAAAGATTGTGCTCCGCGTTGGTCAAGCTGAGCGCGATGGTGTTGTGTACGGTCTCACCTTGCAAGAGCGCTACACCGTGCAGCGCGCCAGTGGTGTCCAAGGTGATCTGATCGCAGCTTTCGGCCGTGCTGTTGCCGGCGCCGTCATAGAAGCGCGCGCACACAGTTTTCGTGCCATCACCCGAGCTCAACACGTAGGAAGTGGCATCCTCGAGAGAAACGCGCGTTGCTGCGCCGCCCATGGACGTCGCAAGCGCCACATAAAGGGGCTCACTGGCGCGGTCGCCCGTGACGTTGAACGTGAGTGCCACACTCGCCGACGCCGTTTTCACCGCCCCCCCAGCGATCTCGATGGCGGGCGCCATGGTCGTTGGCGCTTGTGTATCTTTATAGAGCGCAACGCGCGTCTCTGAGCTCACGTTACCCGCGCGATCGATCCATACGAAGACGATATTTTTCTCGCCATCAGCCGTGCCAAGACTTTGGGCCAAATCGAGCGCCACGGCTTTATCGACAGAAGCGGTCGCGAGCTCAGGCTCGGTGTCGAGCGTGCCGTCGATCGAGAGGCGGTAGCGATCCACGCCGGACAGGGCATCTAGACCGCTCGCGAGAATCGGTACGACGTCCGACGTGACGAACGCCGCGCCGCTCCCAACGAGAAACTGCGCGACGACTGGCGGCGAGCGATCGAGTACGACGGTGCCGCTGAACACGTCTGTGACGCGTTGAGACGCATCGCGAAACTGCGCGTACACACGTTGTTCCCCGTCGCGGTCCGCCAAGGTGAACGGGCGCGTCGCATTGAAGTCTACGAACTCAGTGTCTCCGAGCGATGCATCCAGAAAGGTGGGATCGAGCGACACGCGCATATGCGTCAGGTTTTCGACGAAGGCGAGGAGCTGCACCTCCACGTTGCGCGATCGCGTAAAGGCGGCGGGCACCACACCATCCGCTTTGAGCTGAACAATGGCAGACGACGGATAGAGCGTGACCTCTGGCGCCGTGACCACCCCGCCGCCCGTGACCTCGACGGTGTTCGCTGCGCTGCCAGGAACGAAGTCCGGCAAGGACGCATGCACCTGGTACTTGCCCGCAGGTAGACCATCGAGCCGGTAGTCGCCGTTTTGGCCGGCAACACTGACGCCGGCGGTTCCTTCGCCGCCGTCTTTTGTCAGCGTCACTTGTGCACCTGCGGCAGGTGTTGTGTCTCGCGCGGCACCGCTTTGCATGCGAACGAACCCGCGGAGGCTGCCGCGAAGCACGGTCATATAAATGTCACCGAGCTCGTAGGTCTCACCGGGCTGCAGGGTGATCCCGGCGATGGGTTGGCTGACGAAACCGCCAAGCTTTGCGCTAAAGCTGTAGGTGCCAGCGGGCGCTTCAATGAGGAAGGTCCCATCGGCCAATGGGCGCGTATCCAGGCGGCGCGCCGGCTCCCCACTTCGTGCGCCAATCACCGCGACTTCAGCGAGCTCGGGGCTGCTGTTATCCTCGAGGATCACGCGCCCCGTGACCTGCGCAGCGCGCTGCATTTCGGGAGGCGAAGCGGGATCGAGCGGGTTCGTTCTGTCGAGCTTCAAATTGCACGCGGCCAAGATCAAAAAGACGAAAGCAAAGCGCATGGAATTGATGTGCAAGCAAAGCCCCCCGGCTGTCGTGATGGGAGACACATGTTAGCGCCGCAGCAGTGAAATTCACCTTTCGAACCAGAGAAAATACCGACCGGGAGGTTTTACATTTAATGTATTTCTCCCTTGCGGGATGGGGCCCCCACTATTTAAATCCCGCCGCATGATGGGCAAAGAGGGCACAACACATCCACACGCCGGCAAGGGCGCTCGCCTCGGCGATCGAACGCCGGTGACTTTCATTCAAGCGATTGAGCGACTGTCAGAGGCCCAGGGCGGCTTCACCTTCCTAGGCGCAGACGGCCAAGACCGTTTTCTGTCCTATCCACAAATTGCGATCGCTGCAGCTAAGCGTGCGGCAGTCTTGAAAGCGCGCGGCGTCAAACCCGGCGACCGCGTGGCGCTCGTGCTGCCGGATCCACAAGACTTCGTGCTCTCGTTTCTCGCAGTGGTTTATGCAGGCGCGGTCGCCGTGCCCATGTACCCGCCCCTCTCGCTCGGCAAGCTCGATCAATATCTGCAGAGCTCCGCGCGTGTCGTCGCTGCCTCCGGCAGTAAGTTGCTGATCACGTCGAAGCAAGTGGAAGCGATCTTGTGGCCAGTGATGCAGCAAGCGCCCGTGCTGCGCGATCTGCTTGCGGTCGAGAAGCTCACTGAAGAAGCGCACAACGCAGTGCCAGCCCAAGCAGCCACGGCAGCGATGCAGGATCTCGTGTTCTTGCAGTTCACCTCTGGCAGCACCGCGGATCCCAAAGGCGTCCGCGTCACGCACCAAAGTTTGTTCGACAACGCTACGGCCGTCCTCGCCGCGCTCGATTGTGATCCCGCGACGGACATGGGCGTGAGCTGGTTGCCGCTCTATCACGACATGGGCCTCATCGGCTTTGTGCTCGGGCCGCTGATCTTCAAGGTGAGCTGCACGTTCATTCCCACCGTCAGCTTCATCAAACGCCCTACACTCTGGATGGAAACCATCTCGCGTAAACGCGGCACCATCACCTTCGCACCCAACTTTGCTTACGCACTGGTGGAGAAACGTGCGACCGAAGAGCAGCTTGCGAAGTGGGATCTCTCTAGTGTGCGTGTTGCCGGCTGCGGCGCAGAGCCCATCCAAGCGGATACCATGCGCAAATTCGCAAAGAAGTTCGCCGCAGCGAAGTTCCCTGCGGAAGCGCTCATGCCCTCTTACGGCATGGCAGAAGCCACGCTCGCGGTAGCGTTCAATCCGATCATGACACCGCTCAACACCGACAAAAAAGACGACGTCAACGTGGTCTCTTGCGGTTATGCCTTCGAGGGCCATGCGCTGCGCATCGTTGACGACAGCGGCAAACCCGTTGCCGACCGCGTGGTAGGCGAGGTTGTGGTGAGCGGTCCATCGCTGGCGGATGGCTACTACGAAAAACCAGAGGCCACTGCGCAAGCCTTTCGACGTGACACCACTGGCACCGTGTGGTTGCACACTGGCGACCTTGGTTACTTGATCGACGGCGAGCTGTTCATCTGCGGCCGCAAAAAGGATCTCATCATCATCAAGGGCCGCAACTACGTTCCGCAAGCGCTCGAATGGGCCTGCGAGCAGGTAGATGGCGTGCGCAAAGGCAACGTCGTAGCGTTCGCAGTGCAAGACGACGCATCGGAAAGCGTGGTCATTGCGCTCGAAGCGCGCCGGGACCCACCTGCGACCCTGGCCGAACACGTTCGGCGTTTATTGTCCGAGCAGTTCGCCATTGCACCCAAAGACGTGATAGTGCTCGCGCCCGGACAGCTGCCGAAGACCTCGAGCGGCAAGTTGCAGCGGCAAAAGACAAAATCCATGTACCAAGCGGGCGCACTGCAAGTGCAGGGCTCGCGCGCGGTCGGGAGCTCGGCATCACGCCGTGAGCTCGTATCGCACTTGTTCCGGTCACTGCATGTCAAAGTGCGGCACCGAATCAAGCAGTTCGTTCTACCTCAGCAAGGAGATGCACCATGACGCAATTGACCACTGAATTGAATTCCCTCTTCGTCGACGCCATCCGCCAAGTTTCTGGCAAAAACATCGGCAATGTCACCGCCGATCAACGTATTGCCGAGCTCGGCCTCGACTCGGTCAGCGTCATGGAGATGGTTGGCACCATCGAAGAGAAGCTGTCGATCCAACTGTCGGACGACGAGCTCACCAAGATCAACACCTTTGGCGATTTGGCAGCGTTGCTCGGCAAGCTGAAGAAAGCGTCGTAAATTGACTAGAGACATCGCAGTCGTTGGTATGGCGTGCCGCTTTCCGGGCGCGCCAGATCTAGCAACATTCTGGCGCAATCAGCTCGAAAAGCGCGTCAGCTTTCGCGACATCGACGATTCGCGATGGACTCACTCACGTTTCTTCTCGAGCAATGCTCGAGATGCAGACAAAACCTACGCGCAGCGTGGCGCGTTCATCGATGAGCCGTTCTCGTTTGCAGCGAGTCGGTTCTCGATACCGCCACGCCGTGCGGAGGTGATGGACCCGCAGCAGCGTTTATTCCTCGAATGCGCGGACCAGGCGCTTGCCGATGCAGGCTTGCTGGTGCGTGCGTACGACAAGCAGCGCACCGGTGTGTTCGTCGGCGCTAGCGTCAACGAGCACAAGGATCTAGCAACGGCGCGCATTCGTGCAGAACAGCTTGCCCTTGCGGAGCTCGGTGACACGCTAGTCGAAGCTACAGGTCTCGCGAGCCGTGTTGCCTCGATGCGTGCATTTTCAATCGCAGGCAATTTGCTCAATTTGATTGCTGCCACAGTCGCACAAGCGTTCGACCTCAACGGTCCCGCTTTCGCCATGGACGCAGCATGTGCCTCTGCCCTCGTCGCGATCAACCAAGCGGTGTCGCACTTGCGCACGCTCGAAGACACGACCGAAGGCGCGGCCCCGGTTGCGATTGCGGGCGGCGTCTATTTGAATCTCACGCCAGACAATTTGATCGGTTTCTCTCGTATAGGCGCCATCTCGCGCAATGACTGCCGGCCGTTCGACAAGGACAGCAGCGGCTTTGTCATGGGTGAAGGGGTTGGCGTCGTGATTTTGAAGCGCCTCGCAGACGCGCAGCGCGATGGCGATCGTATTTACGCCGTCATCAAAGGCACCGCGCAAAACAGCGATGGCCGCGGCGAGGGCCCTATGACGCCCCGTCTCGAAGGCCAGAAGATGCTCCTACAGCAGGGGCTTGCCGATGCGCGCGTCGCGCTTAATTCCATTAAATATATCGAATGCCACGGCACAGCCACCGCGGTAGGCGACCATACCGAGCTACGCGCGCTCAATGACATTTATAAAGACGTCGACACCAAACCGCGTCTAGGTTCGGTGAAGGCCAACGTAGGCCACACCATGAGCGCGGCCGGCGTTGCGGGCTTCATTCGCGCGGCGATGAGTGTGTTTCACGGCGTGCTACCGCCGCAAGCGAACTTCACTGCGTTGCATGACGGGCTTGATGCGTTCGCCAAACCGTTCCGCATCGAGACCGACATCGGCACTTATAAAGATGCGGTTCGCCGCGCCACTGTGAGCTCGTTCGGCTTTGGTGGCACGAATGCCTTCGCGGTGATCGAATCCGCCCCTGCGGCGCCTGTTGCCACGGGACCGCAGCTCTTTGTGCTCAGCGCACCAACCCACGCGCTGCTCGTGGGCTACGCAAATGCACTAAAGCACGCGCAAACGCCGGCGGCGGCACTGGCGTTTACGCAGACCTGCGAACGTCCGATCGATCGCTACGTCGCTGTGTTCGTCGCCGACGATCAAACGCTCGGTAAAAAGCTCGAAGCTGTCATCACCAGCGAAGCACGAGACCAGTTCGGCGAAACCATCAAAGGTCTCTTCATGGGACCTCGCCCCACGGCGCTTCGCCTCGTCACCCTCTTCCCTGGCCAAGGCGCGCAAGCCCCCAATGCGTTTGCCTCCTTGCGGTCGCGTTTTGCTTCCTTTGCATCGCAGCTTCGCACGCAAGCGGGTGCGGAGCTCGAAGCGTTACTCTTCCCTTCCGTTGACGATGATGCGGCCAAACGTGCGCTCCAACCGACGGAAGTGTGCCAACCGGCCATTGCGGCGCTGGAGCTCGCGCTCGTTCGTTTCCTATCTTCACTCGGCGTGAGCGCGGACGCGACCATGGGTCACAGCCTGGGTGAGCTCGTCGCGGCCGCTGGTTGCGGCATGATTGCCGATGCTGAGCTAGTACGTTTCGTACGTGCGCGCGGCGAGGCCATTGCGAGCGCAGTGCCTCGCGATACGACGGGCATGCTCGCCGTACGCGCATCGCGCGACCAAGCGGCGCTGCTCGCGACCCGCTTCGGTCTAGAGGTCGCGAACGCAAATCAGCCCGCACAAACCGTGCTGGGCGGTCCGATTGCGCTCGTGCAAGATGCAGCGCGTGTCCTCAAACAAGAGGGCGTCGCCTGCTCGGTGCTCAAAGTTTCTCACGCGTTTCACACCACGGCGATGCAAGCGGCCGACGCCGCTGTAAGTCAGCTCGTTGGTGCGCTGAACGTCCAACCATCCGCCGTGCCGCTGATGTCCGCCGTTGATGCATCGCTCGTCAGCGCAGACACCGCGCGTGCGCGTTGGTCCAAACACCTCACGGCCTCTGTCGAGTTCGAAGCTGCTGTGCGCGCGCTTGCAGACAACGCTAGTCCCACGCTCTGGCTCCAAGTGGG
>JBIKMD010000937.1:0-2948 GCA_044359465.1 Myxococcota bacterium | reverse complement strand
AGATGCCGGCGTTCGAGGTATCGAGACCGGTTGGGTCTGCGAGTGCCAGCAGTGGACGCATCTCTTCTGGAAGCGCGAAGCCAAAGTTTGGAACGCCAAGTCCCGTGCCAGCCGCGGCGGACGAGCTGTCTGAGTTGTCGACGGCTTTTGCCGTGGTAGCTGGATCAGCGGAGGCCGTTGGTTTTTTGATCGCAGCGTTGAAGTCAGCGATCGATGCCTTTTGGCCGCAACCAGCAGCAAGGGCAATTCCAAAAAGCGTAATGGGGAAACGTTTCATCGAGGGGGCTCTCCTTGTGTATGAGCAGAAACCGGGTCAGCTTAGACCCTGGATGGTACGGAAGCAAAAAAGAGTGGGCCGCCCTTTTTTTGAAGCGCTTCTGTTTCTATTAAGCGCGTGCCAACCCGTGAGCGCGCTTCAAATTGTAGGTTCGCAAGGCACGCTCGAGATTGTGCGCAAGCCGCCTCTGCTCGAGCTGGAGCCGCTGCGCAGTGCTCAGTACGACTATCTCTCTGCTGCGACGCTCGAGCTCAATCCTGGTGGGAGCGGTTGTACGATTAACGGCATCGAATGCAGCGAACCCGCCGCGCGCATCCGGAGCGCGATTGCCGAGGCAGGCGCGCGTGCACCCGCGTTGCGCTACGGGGTAGATGGCGGCGCTGCTTTGCCTCTCGACACGGATACGCTCGCGTTGTTTTCGCTCGCCGCCCATTTGGAAGACGCGGATGCCCATTTTGCCAGCCTCGGGTTTGCGGTCCCGCCTCACGCGCCTGTCTACTTTGCGGCGCAAACAACGGGGCTCTTTTCGTTCTTCTCGGCCTACGTGGACAACGCCGCCTACTTTGGACCGATCGATGCCTTCGTGGTGTTTCCCCTCGTTCGGGTGAGCGGACTGCCCCTGTCCACCAATCGCGGCATTTTGTTTCATGAGATGCACCACCGCGTCTTGTCGTGGACGCTCGAGCCAAGTGCGGGGCGTCCCTACGCAGGTCCCGAGACGAGTGGTTCGCGGCGCTTGCGCTCCGTTGACGAAGGCATCGCCGATTATTTTGGTTACGTTGGCGCGGGCGATCCCCAGTTCTTCAGACGATCGATCGACACCGCTCGCACCGCAGAACGCAACTTGGATGAAGTCAAAGACTTTGATGCGACTTGGCTCGAAGGAGAGTTGCCCTTGGTTAGTGGCGCGTTCAATCCGTATGCGGCGGGCGCCGTGTTTGCACACGTGTTGTACCGTGCGTCACTCAGCGTGCCCAGTGAGGACGTGCAGCGCGCGTGTTTGCATGGCGAAGCCGCGCTCGCGGGTCGCGATGTCAGCACGCTTCGTTATGGGGCCATGCTCGATGCGATCGTGGCGGCAGCGAGCCCCGCGGCGGCGAGCGCGTTGTGTTCGGAGCTGCGTCTTCGTGCCGCGCCGGTTGTAGCGGAGATGTCACAGTGCCCGTGATCGTCGCGCTAGTCTTGGGCATGGTATTTGCGCCGGCTCCCCACGTGCAGGTTGCACTCGAAGCCGCGGGAGAGCTTTCGCTCAGTGCTGCAACGACGCGTGGTGTGCAGGTGGATGGGATTTTCGGTCCAACACTTCGCGCGAGTATTCCCGTTCGCGGCGCCTATTGGCTGTCGCTCACGCTCGGCGGACGCGCAGGCACGCTCGGTGGCCGCAGCGATGGAGCGACGCAGACCGTGAGTGCAAGCTCGCGCGATGGCGTCATCGATCTTCGATTGCTCGCTCATGTGCCCTTGGCGCTCCGTCGTGATCTGGAGCTTCGCGTTGGGCCACTCGCAGGAGTCGCCGTGCAGATCGCGCGCAGCGAAGTATGGGTGGGTGCACGTACGGAGCGCACCAGCGCGTTCGTAGGCTTAGAGGCTGGGGCGCAGCTGGCGCTTGTCTGGCGACGCCTATTGTTCTCATTTGATGGCTACGGCGTTTTTACACCCGCCACGCTGCCGCCGCGTTTCGTGCTCAGCATCGGCGTGGGCTTCGTGGTCTACTGACGACTCGCGAGGGTTAGGTCAGTTTAGCCCCGCCTAGGCGACGCGAATCGTTTGTTTCGCTGTGATCTGCGTTTCCGAGCGTGCAGGCGCGCTGTCATCACGGCGGTGCGTCCAGAGGAAGCGCTCCACGATGGGAAACACTTCTTCGCGAGCGCGTTTGCCAAGAATGAGGTCACCGTGGCCGTAGTCAGCAGAGAAGCCACTCGCTTTGGACAGCACGATCAGCTCTTTGTCTTGCGAGGGCGCCTTGTAGAACGCGTGACGCACGGCGGCTGGTGGTGCGAGTGCCCAATCGGCGGCGCCGGCAAGGAGCAGGAGCGGGTGCGTGAGATTTTGCCAGTGTGATTCGGGATCGCTTTGTGCGCTGAGGTGTGGACCCGTCTTGCTGCGCAACCACTGAACGATTTGCGTGAGAACGCCGGGTGAGGTTTCCGAGATCACGTTCCACAAGACGCGGCGAACAACACGAGGTTCCATGTTGCGCACGTTCGCTAGCATGCTGAAAAACGGCGCGGCGATTCGGCCGAAAATACCAATGAATGCAGGGGCTGCTAGGCGTGCGCCAAACGCGCTGCCGTGCCCCAAAAAAGGTCGCACGAGAGGAAACATGGGCGCGACGCTACGTAGCAGCGGCTGGTGCGCGAAACTGGCGGGCGAGCCAATCGTGGCGATGGCATGGACACGTTTGTGCATATCGGTACCAAGCGCGGCGTAAGCGATCATGCCGCCGAGCGAGTGACCCACCCAGTTCACTTTGCTCGAGCCGGTGAGCTCGCACACCCGCACGATGGCCGCGGGCATGTCACGTTCTACAAGGTCATCGAAGTTGGAACCGCGTGACGACTCGCTGAGACCCGAGCCGCGAAGCTCGAGAACAAACACATCATACCCGCGGCCGCGCAGGTAACGTGCGAAAGACAAGTGCTCGTCCAGATCGAAGTTGAAGCGGTTGGCG
>JBIKMD010000936.1:0-2950 GCA_044359465.1 Myxococcota bacterium | reverse complement strand
ATCCCGATACCCGCGCCCTGGCACCAACAATCGTAGGTGCCTGGCGTGCCGTAACTCGAGCCAATGGCGCCCTTGGCATAAAACACATCGTCGCCGCTGCCATCGACGAGCATCGCGGCGCCACCACCCACGGCAACACCTTGCGTATGGCTGCGACCTTCATACCGATCATCGCCGCTAGCGTCATGCAAGATACCTACACCAAACAAGCTTGCCGCTTGGCCAAATTGGCTCGCGCGGTATTCATCGCGGCCTGCTGAATCTAGCAGAACTCCAACCCCGCCGAGGCCTACGCCCTGACTGAGGCGCGTGCCCAAATAGTGGTCGTTGCCATTTAAATCCGCCAAAATTCCGACACCAAGTACGCCGGCACCGAGGGAAACATCGGTCGACGCTTCGTAAGTGTCATCCCCGCTAAGGTCGATGACGACAGAGAGGCTATTGCGACCGGTGCCCGCGTGCTCACGGTAGAAATCATTGCCACCAAGGTCGATTAGCAATGCCACCTTGTCGAGCTCCGCTGCGTCGTCGTCCTGCATGCCCGCAATACGGATGATGCCGTATGGCGTTTGTTCTTCGAGCACGATGGCCTTCGTCAGGTCGAGCTTGGCGCGGGTGAGATCTGCTGCGAGTGCTTTGAGGTAGGCGGGGTCCGTCATAGGCAGCAGCAACGCAGTGGCGTCTAGAAGCGGCTGCAGATCGATTTTGGCGGCGAGGTCGATAGTTTGCAAGTTGCGCGCGAGTGAGGCCGCATTCGAATCGGCGTAAACGTAGTTGTGCTCGAGGTATTTGAGCACGAGCAAGGGCAGGCCTTCTGCAAGTTCGCGCTGCGCTTCTTCTGACAGTTTGCGCAGCGCCAAAGCGCGCAGTCTTTCGGCCTGGTCGAGTCGCTCGCGCAGCTGCTTGAGATGCTGCGCTGGTGAGACCGAGATTTGTAGCGGCGCCGCTGCGGTTGCTATTTTGCCTGTCGCAAGCTGAAGGAGGCGCCCCACGGAGTCTGCCCCGCTGGCTGAAGGTACGGCGCGATCTATGATCGAACGTGTCGTTCCACGAAGTGCAATGGGGTCGCGCTGCAACGCGTCGACTACTGGCAGTCGGAATACGTCAGGACGTGCCGTGCCTGCTGCAATGCGTTTGAATAGATCGTCTTGGCCGAGTGGGCCGAGCGCATTGATCAACGTTTCGAGCTTGTTGTCCTCTGCGCTTCGCACGAGTGGGTTTCGCAAGGCCGGCGCAGGCGGGGTGACGTGTGCTGGCACCCAAATGTCTCGTACTTCCGGGAGCCGCGTCCATGCGACGGCTCGTTCAGTGCCTACGTCTCTCTCATCGTTCCAGACCGCGGCGTCGCCAGCGGTGTGCGTGACGTAGCGCAGCACGCTGAACCTCGCGCTCGAGCCAGGAGGAAGCGCCCTGATCCGCCGTGTCAATCGCGCCACGGCATCACGCATGGGAACGCTGGCGACGCTCTCGCCGTTCATCGCCAGCACCAGGTCTCCCGTGCGCACGCCCGCGCGCCATGCCGGCAGCGTTGGGAGGACACGATCAATCCTCAGCGCGAACTCGGGTCGTCCAGGGACCTCCACTGCCACGAGCGTCACGCCAAGAAACGGCGCTTGTTCAATCGGTTTGAGATCCGCTGGCTCGCTGTGAAAAAGCGCCACCATCGCGTCGATGTTCTGTTTGACGTCAGTGAGCGTGTGCAGACGTTCTTGATCCGCGCACGGCTCGGTCTTTGCGAGCGCAAGCAGGGCCTCTGCATTTTGGTTATTCGAGCGGATGATCAGCAAGTCTTGCTGCGCAAGCGCGATCGCGAGCTTGGTGGTCTCGGGGTCGAATGCAGTCACGGCCGAGTAGACCACCGTCGGATAGCGCATGGGTCGAAGCTCACAACGTGCGGCTGGTGGAAGCTGAATTTCGACATGCGCGACGAGCAAGGCCGCGAAGCTAAGCAGAGGCATGGTTCGTATTTAACACAGCGCCCACAGGGCCGCTGTCATAGCGGGTCTGGCCCAATGATCGCGAACGCGATGACCATGACGATCGAGAGTAAACAAAGCGCGGCTGCCGCGCGAAACCAATTGTCGCGCACCCACGGCCGTCGCTCCTTGGCGAAGCCGAAGCCGAGCGCCATGCCCGCAGCAAGGCCGCCCAAGTGGGCCGCTTGGTTGGTGCCCATGGCGTAGTAAAACACAAAACTGTAGATTAGCGTGCGGCCGAGAAACTGCTTAAAACGTTCGTCTTTTTTGGCGAGCATCTCGCCGAGCGTGAGCCCCTGAATTCCGAATACGGCGCCGCTTGCGCCCACTGTGAGGAACAGCTCGCCGCTATACCAGAGGTCGCTCACGAAGAAGCCAAAGACCCCAGTAACGAAAAAGCTCACAAAGAAGCGTGGCCACTTGAGCATGGGTTCGAGCGCGCGCCCAAAATCGTAAAAGGCCCACATATTCATGAGCAAATGCAGCAAGCCCATGTGCAAGAAACAGCTCGCTACGAGACGCCAAGGCGCGCTCAGCCCGGTTCCAAGCGCGCCGAGTCGCACCAGTACCTCCATGGGAACGCCGCGGAGAAAAATGAAGTCAAAAGGGGTGGGGGCTGGACTGACGGTGAGCACCGAGAGCAGCACTTCGGCAAAGAACCCGAGCACACACAAAATCGTCAGCGTATTGGTCGCGAGCAACTCTCCGGTGCTCAGAACCTTGAGGATTTGCGACAGCCATGGCGGCCCAATGAACTTTGAACAATAGATGCACTGGTTGTCATCTCTAGGCGTGTAGCGTTTGCAGTACGGACAAATACGACCACCAAGTGCCATAACCCTTGGGCTAGCAAATGCTTGGCGCGATTGCACTTGGCGCGCAACGGATCTAGTCGCCGCCCTCATGAAACGATTCATTCCCTTTGTGATGCTGCTCGCGTGCGCGGGCAAAACCACTCCACCGCCGCAAACGAC
>JBIKMD010000056.1:0-10459 GCA_044359465.1 Myxococcota bacterium | reverse complement strand
GCCGCCCGCTTCCGTATCACCCACGTAGTGCACACCGACGTCGAACTCATACCCAGGACGCCTGAAGACTGTTGCGTTGCCACCGGCCAAATAGTGCTGATCGAGCACCAAGACGCGATGGCCTTTATTGGACAACACTCCGGCGCACGCGAGCCCGCCAAGACCAGCGCCTATGATGATGGCGTCGTACTGCGCGTCGCTATCGAAGCGACGAAAACGATCCGGACGGGTCACGGGAAGATCGGAAACAGGACGTTCAGAGTTCATGCAAGCTGACTTTCGGCCTCGGCGGGTTCTGGTTTTGCCGAGACACCTGAGTAAACCATTCGCGAGGCGCCCGTGCTGAATGCATCGGCCACCCAATCGAGATCGGTATCAGCGGGCGGCAGCACATAAGGCGTACCGTCATAATTGAGCCGCTGCGCGGGATAAATGCAGGTTTTGAACAAGTAGGCGATCAAACTCACGCGATCGAGCTCGGGATGCAGACGACCTGTGTAGTGCTCGGCATGGTATGCAGGGAGCAAGCTCCAGTGCAAACCCGGCTTATCGTGATGCACCGTGTGGTAGCCATTGTTGAATGCAAAATAGTTCAGCAATTTACTCTTGAAGGTGCGCGAGTGATTGTATTCGTGCTTTTCGTCGCAGCCGTCGTGCTGCCAAAAGTTGGTGCCAAAGATGGCCCACACGCCGTAAACATTGGGAAGGCCAATGAACAAAATGGCTTTCTTCCAATCCACGTACAGCGCGAGCGCTTTGAACGCTAAATTCGCGAAGGTCTCGAAACGATATTGATAGTACCAACCGCGCGCATCCGGGTCTTCGGCAACGTTCTTCACGAAGCGGCTTTCGGTGCGAACGATGCCAGCCAGCATGATGAAGAAGAACAACGCTTGGTTCAGGAAGTTCCAGCGAAAGCGTGCCTTGTACGGACGAACGTTGTCACGGCGCGTGCCTAGGAAGCGATGATGGCTGAGATTGTGCCCAGGAAGAAACCCACTCGCCGGTGAGCCAAACGCCAGCGTCAGCCCAACGCTAAACACCCGATTCAACAGCGTACTATGGAAAATAGGCGCGTGAATCGTGTTGTGCGTCATCACGGCGATGAAAAACGTCCACACACACAGAAACGCCACAATTGCCGCGACACCGAGCGCCGAGGCTGGCGTGTAGAACCAACCGTACGCGAGCGCGACGAAATGGAGACACAGAAAAGCAACGGTACGACGGTCAGCGCTGAATTTTAGTATACCAGTGTGTGTCATCGGCTGGGACAGTGCCATAAGCGAAGCCAAGTGCGAGCACAAGTTGAAGACAAATTATGCTGTTTGGTCATGGATCCATCACCTCAGCCGCGCGGGGTAGAATGAGGTGTCGACAGGTCACGGAGGCGTGACCACCTTCCACTAAGCGCCTGTCCTCAAAAGCGGCGCGGGAGGTTCGTGTGGTAGAGACACAAGCGAGTCAAATCACGAGAGAGGAACGCATTCCGCTCTTTACGCGCGTAGACACCAGTGCCGCACAAGCACTGGGCGCCATGTATACCTGGAACATCAGCGGCGGAGGCGTCTATCTGCGCGCACCGCACGCTGCGGCAAACGACATTCCCATCGGCAGCGACATCGCGCTCGACTTTGCGCTGCCTGATGGAAGCCCGCGCATGAAGCTGAGCGCGCGTGTCGTCTGGATCGATCCCAGCGTACGCGATCACCAAGGAGAGTCCGTTGTTGGCATTGGCGCGCGCTTCTCTGGCGTGCCGAGCGAAATAGAAGCGCAGTTGCACAACTTCATCAAAGCCTTTCGCTACAAAGTGGTAACGCTCGGCTTTGCTGATCTGGACCTCGCCAAAGATGCCTTCGGCGATCTCTTCGAGCTCGCGCCCGCGGCTAGCGAAGAAGCACTGCGTGAAGCCATTTCGAGCGGCCAAACCGGGCTCGTACTCATAGGTCAAAACGACGGGAGCATTCCCAAACTCAAACGGCTCGTAGAGGATCGCGCCTTAGCTCATGCGCCCCCTATCCTGGTCATTGGGAAGACCCTCTCTGCAGAGCTCGAAGCATTGTTAGTGAAAAACGAAAACATCACCTACATCGAGCCGCCGCTCACCCGCTGGGTGCTGCGCTCCATCGTTCAGCGCGCCGTCGAGGGGCACGTGCTGTCATTCCAAAACCAATTGCTGACCGAAGAGCTATCGCGCGCCATTGAACGCTTGCGCCGCGAGAATTACCGCTTGCGCCAAGCGGTGCCAGAGACCATCGACGGTATCATTGGCTCGAGCGACGCCATGCGCCAGGTGTTCGACATGATTGAGCGTGTGGCCCCCTTCTCCACCAGCGTCATGATTGCGGGAGAGACCGGCACCGGAAAGGAGCTCGTCGCACGCGCGATTCACAAGCGCTCGCCAAGGGCCGAACAACCGTTCATTGCGCAAAACTGTGCAGCATTCGCGGAGAACCTTCTCGACAGCGAGCTCTTTGGCCACACCCGCGGCGCGTTCACAGGCGCTACACACGACCGCGCCGGGATCTTCGAAGCGGCGAGTGGCGGGACCGTCTTCTTGGACGAAGTCGGAGAAATGACACCCACCATGCAGGCGAAGGTGCTACGCGTGTTGCAGGACGGCGAGCTTCGCCGCGTGGGCGACGTCACTACGCGCAAAGTAGACGTGCGTGTCATTGCTGCGACCCATCGCAACCTCGAACAAATGGTGAAAGACGGGAAGTTCCGCGAGGATCTCTACTATCGTCTTCGCGCCTTCACCCTCACGTTGCCGCCCCTGTCCAAGCGACGCGATGACATCCCGCTGCTCGCCCTTCACTTCTTAGACAAACTAGCCGAGCGCCACGGGACCAAGGCCACAATCACGGCCGATGCCATGCGCGTGCTGGAATCCCATGCGTGGCCAGGGAACGTTCGCGAGCTCGAAAACACCATCGAGCAGCTCCTGGTGATGACCGGCAGTGAGAACAAAATCGACGCACCATTGGTCCGAGAAACGCTGGGGGTTGAGGCGAGCAGCGGCGAACGTCAAGGCCGTTCATTGAACGAGGCGCTCGATGACTACGAGCGGAGTCTGTTGCGCGCGGAGTTGGAAAAGGCGGGCGGAATCATCACGCGCGCAGCGCTAACGCTCGGGCTCGATCGCTCGACCCTCTCGAAACGGTGCAAGCGTTTGGGTTTGACGATGCGTGCAAAATCCGTCGAGCCAGGAGCGACTACTTCTTCTTAGCCGGCTCTTTCACTGCGTCGCCCTTCACCACGTAGACGCGCGTTTGCCCGTTCAGCTCGTAGATATTGATGCCAGCCCAGGTCGACCCGCCCTTCAGATTCTGAAGATGGATCGCCTTGATCGCAGGATTGTTGATGATCGCACGAAAGCGCACTTGCGTGCTGCCTTTGAACAACTTCTCGTAGAACTCGAGCGTGTCGTCGTAGCTGCGCCCCGCGGCGTAGCGACCGTCTTCGAGCTTGCGCGCACCAGGTAAAATGGGCGCGCCGTACACACGTTCACCTTCGGCTTCGACACCGACGAGCATCAGACTGAGAGCAGCGGCAAAAATCATGAGACAAGAGGCCTAACATAGCGCCCCCGTCTCTGCTACTTCCCCCACGTGCTCCAGACTCACGATCTCAAAAAACGCTATCGCGATGTAGACGTCATCAACGGGCTCGAGCTGCGGATCGCTCAAGGCGACATCTACGGTTTTCTTGGTCCGAATGGCGCCGGCAAAACCACCACTATCCGCATGCTCATGGGGATCATTGCTGCGGATAGCGGCACCATCGAGCTCTTTGGCAAGAAGCTCAAACGGCCTAACAACGAGGAAAAGAGGCGCATTGGCTACGTGTCGCAGGACCAGCATTTTTATCCGTGGATGAGCGTGCAGGAGCTCGGTCGCTTTGTAGGTGCCTTCTATCCCACCTGGGATGCGCAGGAATTTGAGCGGATCTTGAAACGCCTCGAGCTAGCGCCAGATCGCAAAGCTGGCCAGCTCTCGCGCGGCATGCAAGTGAAACTCGGCCTCGCCCTGGCACTCGCACACCGGCCCGCGCTTTTGATTCTGGATGAGCCAACGAGTGGACTCGATCCGCTGACGCGTCGTGAGTTTTTAGAGATCATTCGTTCGCAAGCAAAGTCGGATGGACGCACGACCTTCTTCTCGACGCATGTGATCGATGACCTGGAGCACACCGCCAACAAAATCGGCATCTTGCACGGAGGACGCCTGCTCTTCCAAGGCCCGAGTGACACGCTGACGCGCGAAATTCGTAGCGCCAGCGGTGAGCTGGTCCTACCAGACGGCATCACGCGTATTGGCACTGATGAACGCGGCGCGGCGCTACTTCGTGCATCCGAAGAGCGCTGGGTCACGAGCGGATTCGACGCGCAACCGCTCGAGCTAGAAGACGCTTTCGTCGCGCTGGTGAGGGCATCGAAGCGATGAGACTAGCACCATGATTCTCGCGCTGCTTCGCAAAGAGATCAAAGAGCACGGCTTTGCGCTCTTCATTGTCTACAGCCTGAGCTTGTTGTGGATCGGCTTGTCTGCACTTGGCGAGCAGCGTCTCGACCCCACCGGCAACGCCTTCTCTCTCGCGCGCTCTGGTTTGCGCGTGGCCATCGTCGTGTTTGCGTTTACGCTCACGGGCCGTTTGGTGCGCAAGGAGTACGAGACAAAGACGCAGATTTTTCTCGAAGGTCTGCCCCTGTCGCGCATGACCATGCTGCTCGTCAAAGCAGGCTTTGGCACCTGCGCCATGGCCGTCATCGTGCTGCTCACACTCGCGCAGTGCCGGGTTCTCGAGCTGGGCAATCCCGCCGTCACACTCCCCTACTTCGGCATGATCTGTGCCCGCGCGCTTGGGTTTGCCCTAGCGACGTATGGGTTACTGTTTTTGTCCGCCATGCTTGGCCGCTATCGCATTCCAATGCTGATCGCGCTCGCACTCGCGGTAGCAGGCATCGTTGCGCAAACGTCGCTTGAACCCTGGCGCATGGGGCCATTCGCACTCGTAGACGAAACATTCACAACCGAGCGGAGTGTGTGGCCCGTTCGCAATTTGCTCATTTCGCTCGCCGTGTATGTGGGCACACTTGGGCTCAGCGCGCTCATGGCTTCAGTCAGAGAAGGCTCACTTGCAGCCATGCTCGGCGAAAAAATGTCACGGCGTGAAGTGATGTTCATTGTCGTCGCCATCTGTTTTGCGTTCACGGCGCTAAACGCTGCGCCCGCAAAAAAAGCACTGGAGCCGTTTGCGCTCAAAGATCCTGTGGTGACCGAGGGTGAAGGTGTCGTGATCGAAGTCCAAGGCGAGGACAAAGATGAAGATCGAGCGCTCGCCCGCTGGCTGCATGACGAGCTAGTCCCCATTCGCAAAGTGCTGGGACTGGACACACTACCAACCCTGTTCCTAGTCGCGCGCGCAGACTTGGATCCCATCACGACCGACGGTGAAAGCCGGAGTGCTGAGCATGCCGTCGTCGTTCGCGCCAACTACACACACGAAGCATTCGATCGCACACGTCTCATTTCCCACGCCTTGCACTTGATGCTCGAAGTACAAACCGAAAACCGGGTATTCATTGAAGAGAATCATTGGCTGCTCGATGGTTTCTCCCGTTTCATGGCCAAAGAGCCGCCAACGGAGCTGCGCGCACTGTACGCAAAAGACACAGGTCTGTCCGCCTCCGACTTCGAACGTTGGGAGAGCTACAGAGAGCGCGTTGGTGATGACGTCATGGGCGGCGCCGCAGCTTCGCTTTATGGCTTCATCGTAGCGACCTACGGTGCGTCCGCCGCGGAGCAACTCGCGCGTGCGGTCCTGACTCACAAGACGCCTAAAGGCTTGCTTGCACTCTTCGACCGCAGAGCCCATTCGGCAGCACGCGAGCTCCAGCGAGCAACGGGGACAACCTTCAGCGAGCTGTTTCGTGCGTGGAGCGAGTGGCTAGAAACGCGGCGCCCTGAGCACAAAGAAGCGCTCGCCACGTTGATCAAAGTCAAAGGCACGACGCATTTTGTCGCCATCAGCGACAGTGAGCGCCGAGCTGCGTTTTCACTTTCGCTCGAGGGCGATGTGCCTAAGGGCCTGCGCGTTCAGCTCTATTACATGAAAATCACCCCGCAGACCGGGTCGCTATCGTTCGAAACCATTCCGCGAACGGAACGAGCCTACAATCCAGGCGCGCCCATGGAAGTGAGTGAAACCTTCCGCCGCGGGCAACGGGTGTGGCTCGACGCTACTGTCTTGTCTAAAGCACTCGATTGCGAAGTACGCATGGGTGCTCAGCGTGTGGTGGTCGAATGACGGGCTTCGCCGTGCTGCTGCGCAAGGAGCTGCGACAATTGTGGCCATATTTTGGCCTGATATTGGCGCTCTTTTCCCTGACTTTGCTTGACGACTTCGTCCTCTCGTATCCTGACCAACCAGACCATTCCTCTGGCGGCGAAACCACACGCGGCGTGTTCGAGTTCATCTTTGCGTACTTCGTGGTGCACAGCGCCATGAGCCGCGAAGAGGAGCGACATTCGATCGAGTTTCTTGGAGGTTTGCCGCTCAATCGAACGCTGCTCTTCGTCGCCAAAGTGCTCGCTGCGTTCTGCTTGCTCGTCGTCGACACGGTGATCGACCAAAGTTCTGGCGCGGCATTTTCCTCGCTGAGCGACAACTCGCTGACCGTCGTTTTTCCGTGGACGCATTGGGCCAAACAAGGATTTGTAGAAATCGCGCAGTCCGTCGCGTTCCTGGGGCTCGCGTTCTTCTTTGCGAGCTTTCGTCGTTTTGCCATTCCGCTCGCCTGTGTAGCGATTGGCGCTTTTGCGCTTCTGGGCGAAGCAGCGCCAAAGCTCGAGGCTTTCAACGTGCTGACCATGACAGAAGCGCGCTACGATGGCCTCACACTCGAGCTTGCGTGGCCGCGGCTCGGCTTCGCCGCTGCGCTTGGGCTCCTGCTACTCGGGGTCGCGGGTCGCCTCTATGTCCTCGATCCTGACACGCTACCGGCAGCGCTCGACCGTTTGCGCGCACGAACGACGGGTTTAGTGGTGGTGATCGTGCTTCTCGTGGGCGCGTTCATCATCGCCATCGCGTCGTTCGATGCAGATCGCACCACCAAACCAGCGGCCTCTGCTTGGGGCAAAGTCGATTCTCTCACAGAGCATTATTCCTTCGTGTATCCCGCGACGCAGCGCCAAGCAGCGGGCCCACTCATTGCCGCAGCCGAGGGCGTCTATGGAACGGTCGCGACTTTTTTTGATGGCCAAGGCCCTGCACAAATCGCTGTCGACCTCAGCGGCTCGCGCACCGGCACGCTCGGCACGGCCCACTGGACGAGCGTCAACATCGACCTAGCGTCCCATCCCACACTAGGACTTCAGCTCGCCACGCTTGGGCACGAAACAACGCACGTGTTCATCAGTTATTTTTCCGATCGTCGGCTCGACGACCACATGAGTGAGGCGCAGTTTTTTCATGAGGGATTCGCGCGTTACGTGCAAATTCACGCGTTTGGAACACAGCGGGAAGTTGACGAGAACGTGTTCGTCTCTGCGGTTCTGCACGCGCGTAAACAAGCGAGTTTCGCTACGCTGATCGACGCAGACAAGCTCCAGCTGCTCGACGAGGACAGCGTCTACCCACTCGGTGCCGAGCTCATCAGCGCACTGATCAAAGTCTACGGCCCCAAAGCGCCCGTGACCTTACTCAAGGCACTCGCGGCACACCCAGAGTTCAACGATCAACACGGTGACAAGTTTTGGCGACTCGCGTTTCAAGCGGCGGGTTTCTCGCTCGACGCCGTTGTCGGCAAGTACGCGAGCACGCTCGAACAAGAAAAGCGCAAACAACAAGCGCGTATTGAGGCACTGCCGGCACTCGCCTCGCGCATCAGCCAGGTTGAGGGAAACTATCTCGTGACCTTGGATACGCCGCTGCCTGAAGCGTACGAGCTGGTATGCCGTTTCAAATCCAAACCCGGCATTCGCCCCGACTATGGCAAGGTCAAGGACAATACGAGCTGCACGGCTTTGGACCGCTACGACGCGCGGACCATGACCTACCAGGTAGGCATGAAGAGCAAAGCCGATGAGTGGACAATCTTCGAACCGTGGCTGTCTGTGAAATGAACCGCATCGCTAGGCGGCACACGCCGGTGTCCAAAACGAACAACGGTACCTGACCCTATTATTTTTGGGTGGCGAGGTTCGACCAGTACGAGGCGCCAAGATTAGCCTGCAGGAGGTCGCCGAGGGGAAGCGCATTGAGAGCGCTCGTAGCAGCGCGGATGCCTACGCGGCTCGCGAAGAGCACGGGGCCTAAGCCGCGATCGGGAAGGCCTACAGCGTCCGCGAAGGTATCGCCGATGAGCTTACGGCACGCCGCTTTGTAGAGCTCGAGCGCGGCCTCTGCCACCTTGCGAGGCATGGGCAACTCGGCGTCTGGAGGCGGCGTGAAGAGCGCTTTGATCAGCCTGCGCGAGTCCTCGTCTGGTCCCTGGTCGATGGACTCGATTAAGTCGGCAAGGAGACGCGCTTCTTTAGGCTCCGTGCAGAGCAGCTCCGCCTCAACACCGAGTAAATAGCCAATGTAACGCCACAAGTGCAGCACATCAGACTCTTCGCGTTTGCTCACCACACCACCGAGCGCACGAATGTTGCGGACCAACTGTTCAGAGAACAACAGTACAGTCGCCGCCATATCCGCTTGGTTGATCGGATGGCCAAAACGAAGTGTCGGCCAAGCGCCATCGCGCAAACACGCGCGCCGAACATGGGCATGCGCAAGGCGCACACGTAGAATGGACTTCAGACCCGGGGCGCCAGGAAGAAGCGCATCTTTCTGACTGACCACACGCACAAAGTCTGCGGTGCGCGCCAGGCGAGGTCCTGTGTCGTTGATGAGCGCGCCACTCTGAATGAGCGGCTTGTTTCCACCCGAAGAACAGTAAGACTTGGCGAGACTGCCCATGAGAGCAACCCCGCTCAAAAGCCCAGCCCGAATGACCACTGCGCCGCCGCGGTTGCAGCGCTCACGGTCCACCCAAAACGGCACATGCGCGACCTGCGCATCGAGCTCGGCGGAGCTGGCGGCGCCACTGGCGACGACACGATCGGCAATCGCATCCGTCTCGAAAAAGAACGGAACCAAACGCTCGGCCTTGGCACCAAAACGGGTGCGCGCCGCTGATAACCCCGTCAAACGTTCGAGCGTCTGCACCGCGTTCACGCCGCACGTTTGTAAGGCGTGATGTCGATGGTCATACCGATCTTGCGCAGGCGTTCAGCGAGCACGCCGCCAATCCCGGTAGAGGGCGTTATCACACCGTAACGTTCCGGAATGTCACGTCCTTCGGCGAGCGCCAGCGCGGACTCACACAAGAAGCGAATGGTCGCGTGGTTACCCGGGTCGCCCTTGCCGGCAATCTTCACCCGCACTTCCCCGCCATTTTCGCCAAGACCATAGAGCTCGCTCTGAAAGAAGCCGCCCTCGACGGCCGCTTCACTAGGACCCTGACCAGGCTTAGGCCCAAGCTTCTTGAGCAAAGGCCGCGTCACCCCGCTCGCAATGGCGGCGTTCATCAACCGCATGCCGCGCGCCATCACTTCGGCCTGAAGCCTCGAGCCAGCACGCCAGTACTCTTGGTAAACGAAGTCTTTACCGTAGGGTCGGTCTTCAGCCGCCAGGAGACTCGCGCTGCGCCGAACCACACGCGTGTTGATCTGTCCCATGAAGAACGGCGCCGTCCATCGGCCCGATTTCTCATGACGTTTGGCAGTCATGGGATCACGAGATTCACGCTCGACGAGGGCCGAAGGTCTACCGCCTTCGCTGAGCAAGAACGGCAGCGCCATACGCGCCCCGTCTCCAGTCTCAGCGAAGTGAATGGCCGTCGCGAAAGTACCGCCATTGAGACCTCCCTTGGCGACGTGCAGCGCATCGACACTGCGCGTCCCTTCACCGCCGTTGCGCAAGGTGCGCATGCACAACCAGGCGCCTAAATCTGACGGAACGGAGTCGTAACCGCAGAACGGGATGATCTTCACTTTCCTCTGGAGCGCGTTCGCATGGTGGCGATCGATCATGTCACGCACCCAGGGCGTTTCACCCGTGATGTCCACATAGTGGGCCGCGTGCTGCACACACGCTTCAACCACGGACGATCCGTACTTGGCGAACGGACCCGCCGTGGCGACGATCACGCGCCCCTGCGACACCATCTTGGATACGGCTTCGCGATCACTACTGTCCGCAACCAGGATGGGAACCTCGCGCCCGAGTTGTGACGCCACCGCTTCGAGCTTGCTACGGTCACGCCCAGCAATCGCAAGCTTCAAACCAGGTTGCTGAGCCAGGTACTTCGCTGCACGTGCGCCAGTGAAACCTGACGCACCATAAACAATGACATCAAACATCGAGCTTCCTCAACGCATCAGTTGCGGCCGCCATCTCGGCGAGCTTC
>JBIKMD010000935.1:0-2959 GCA_044359465.1 Myxococcota bacterium | reverse complement strand
AACCCTGGCGTCACTACGCGAAACAGACTCCACAGATCTGCGAGATGATTTTCGAGCGGCGTGCCTGTGAGCGCAATGGTCCAGTCCGCTTTGATGGCGCGCATGGATTTGGCGCGCTGCGTATCCGCGTTTTTGATCGCTTGGGCTTCGTCAATCACCAGCGTGGCGATGTGCACTTTGTCAAAAGGTGATGTCTCGCGCGTGAGCAGACCGTAGCTTGCGAGCAACACGTCGCCGGGGCCGAGGTCCTTTGGCACGCCAGCATCGCGATACAGACGGACGCGGAGCGACGGCGCAAACTTCGCGGCCTCACGCTGCCAGTTGAAGATGAGCGACGTTGGGGCGACTACGAGCGTGGGTCCAAGTGGCGCGCGTCGTACGAGCATCGCAAGCGCCTGGATGGTTTTGCCAAGTCCCATGTCGTCGGCGAGCACGCCGCCAACCCCCCAAGCTTCGAGCCGGCAAAGCCATTGAAAGCCTTCCATTTGGTAGGGCCGTAGCTCACCTTCGAACGCGCTCGGCAGCGGCTGAGGCGTGAGATCTGCCGCCCGAATGCGATCGATTTTTTCGGTGAAGCTTTTGTCTATTTCGCCTTGAGCCCCTGCATCGAGCAACGCTTGGATCGATTCGGCGGCGTAGTTTCCAACCTCTAAACCTTCTTTGGTTTCGTGGGTGGCCTCTGCCAAAAAAGCCAAACGATCGCGCAGGGATTGTTCGAGTGCCATCCACTTTTGCGCACCGATTTTGACGTAGCGTTCGCCGCGGCGCAGCGCATCGAGCACCAGCGCCAGGTGCACGGGTTCGCCGTCGATGTCGATCTCACCATCGAGCCCAAACCAATCAGAGGAAGCGCGTACTTTTACTTTGAGCGCAGACGCGCCAATGGGCCGCGATAGCGACATGGGATCGCGTGTCCATTCAACTTTCACGTCAGGCTCGTCGCGCAGCCGCTCTAGGAAGGTGAGCACTTGGACGTCGCCAATGAGGCTAGAACGCGGCGTTTCTAGATCCAAATCGAGATCGAGCTTGGCAATGAGATCGGTGGCGGCTTTGCGCTCGCCCGTCATGTCGCGCCGGGTGTGCACGCGTTTCCCGTCGCGCATCCCGCTGATCTCTACGTTGCCGCTCCCTGCTCGCATGGCCACACCGGCGCCGAGTGGACGCACAATGAGCTCCAGGTCCAGTGCTTGCGCTTGCGGTGTGAGGCGCAAGGTGGGTGCGACAGTGGGTTCCACTTCTTCTCCGCGCAGCGACTCCGGCAAGGTCACGGGGGCAATATGTGAAATGCGCGCCACGCGATCGAGCAGCGCCGCCTGGGCCTCCACGGGAAATGTCACGTCGTGAAGCGCGATCGTGGCGACGAGCTTCATTTGCTCAGGTGTTAGCTGGACGAGCTCTACCGTGCGCAGTGCTTCGTCGTAGCGGTAGGTCATGGCCGACTGCAGCTCACTGACGCGAACGCTCTTGTCGCCAATAGCCGCAATAATGCGGGTGTTTCCATCTGCCGTAGTCGCGAGCGACAAGCTCAGTTGCGCGCGTACGATCTTCAGCGCTTCGCGTTCGTCAACGTTTGCATCGTTCACAGCATAAACGCGTGGATGGCCAATGAGCAGCTCGAGCAAAGGATAATCTCGTTCGAGCGTGGTGCTAAACGTCTGCGCCCTATCGCGCAGTGCGCGAATCAGCTCGGCGTCTGCTGGCAGCAAGGCCAAGTCGGGAAAGCGGCGTACTTTTTCAATGTCGGATTCAGTGCCCGCCGAATAGCCGCCGCGTTTGAGGGGCTTGTGCACACACGGCACGAACCGTGCGCCGTAGGTAGAGAACGAGACGCGCCATGACAGAACCGCTTTGGGCTTCTCTTCTTCGACCGGTGCCTCTGTCGCAAGCTCGAGTGCGTCGAGCGCGTGCGCCCATGCCGGCCGTTCGATCATGAGCGTGAGTGCACCGTGTGCTGCGTGCGTCGGATCGAGCAGGGCAGCCAAGACGGCGTCTATGAAAACGATTACCGCCAGCGGCACGTGATTCGTGTGCTCAATGTCGAGCTTCTCGGTACTGAGCGACAAGAGGTTGATGGTGACGACAGACTGACCGCGGTGCGCTCCGTAGCGCACGTCGTCCACTGTGACATTGGCTTCAATGCGCGGGGGATTGATGAGCAGCTCGAGCTCGGGACGCGGCGTGCCGTCCAGGGCAGGGCAGACGCTCTTTTGAAGATCTGCGCGCAAGGCCATGAGCGAACGCGCAAAACGGGTTTGCCTGCCTGATTCGAGCTTGCGCGCGGTGTCTTCGTGGCCTTTGAGACGTGTTTCGTCGTTGCGCGCGGCTTGCTCGAACGCATCGCCAGCGCTGACCAAGGCTCGCACCACTTCGTCGCGAAGCGAGAACACAGCGTCTGGTCTCATGTGCAGTAAGCGACCGGAGTAATGAGGCTCGACGATGAGATTGCTCACGCTGATCATTTGGTAGCCGTAGAGCGGCACTTGGTCGGCGTGCGTGGACGAAATGAGCTCGCGTGCGTCGACATGCAGTAGATGCGCAACGCGGCGACGTTTGGCCCAGGCTTGCAGTGAGTCCTGGTCGTCTGGCGGCTCGGAAGACACCGGCCGTTTTTCTACGATCGCGCGATTTGGTTTTTTGAGCGCTGCAAGACGCGCTGCCTCCGCTTCGGCTTCGTTGAGCTTCTTCGTGATCCATTCTTCGATGATGGCGACGGCGCGCTGCGCTTCTTTGGCTTTGAGCTGCGAGGTCACACGCAAACGTGTCGTGGTGTTGCGACTGATGTCGTCGAGCACTGCCGTTTTGTCCCGTAAAAGCTCAGCTTCGAGCACCTCGCGCGCTTTTGCTTCAAACGGCAGCTCGGCAAGAAGCTCGCGCAGAGGCGTCTGCAAAAGGGCCTCTTGCTCGTTCTCCATGGCGTACTCGGCCAGGCTGGCGAAAACGTCTGCGTTCATTCGGGAGG
>JBIKMD010000934.1:0-2965 GCA_044359465.1 Myxococcota bacterium | reverse complement strand
CCCAAGCGATGATGCCTACGCGGCGAGGTTTAGTGGGTGCGAGGCCGGAGACAGGAGGAGGAACGGCGCTCAATGGCTAGCTCCGCAAAGGGCTAAGCCCTGGCCCGCTGGCCGCACGCTAGAGCCCGAGTAACTTAGCAATGTAATAACGCATGGTCTCAGTGGTACCGCCGCCAATGCGAAGCAGGCGTGCATCACGCCAAGCTCTCGCAATGGGATATTCTTCCAAATAACCGGCGCCGCCATGAAATTGCACACATTGGTCGAACACTTCGTTCGAGGTGTCACCCACGAACACTTTACACATAGAGATGAGCTTCACCGTTTCCATCGATAGCTCGGTGTGTTCGATGTGCTTCTCGCGGTTGTATTCGCTGACCGCTTGGTAGCAAAGCGCGCGCGCCGCTTCGACCTTGGTGAGCAAGTCCACGAACTTATGCTGCCAGTATTCGCGCTTGATGATCGGTTTACCAAACGCCATGCGCTCTTTGCCGTAGGCAATCGAGTCTTCAATAGCGAGTGTCATGCCAGACACGCTGGACACGGCGGCGATCAGACGCTCGGTTTGGAAGTTCTGCATGAGGTACATAAAGCCCATGCCCTCTTCACCGAGTAGGTAGCGCTTGTTGATGCGCATGTTGTCGAAGAACAACATCGCGGTGTCGCTCGAGTGATTGCCTGCTTTGACGAGCTTCTTGCTGACCTCGAAGCCTTTGGTCTTGGTTGGCACCAGGAAGAACGAACAACCGTGCGAGCCACTCGTCGTGTCCGTCTTACACAAAAGTGTGACGAAGTCGGCCTGCGTGCCGTTCGTAATGTAGGTCTTCGAGCCGTTGATGATGTAGTCGTCGCCGTCTCTCTTGGCGGTGGTGGCAATGCCAGCCACATCGCTACCTGCGCCTGGCTCGCTCACGCCAAGCGCCGCGATCTTTTCGCCCTTTAGCGCAGGCCGCAGAAACTCGTCGATCTGCTCTTTGCTGCCAAGGTCCGCAATGACGGGCGTGGCCATGTCGCTTTGCACCAGCAGCGCCATGGGCACACCGCCCATACGCGAGCGTGGATACTCTTCGCCTTTGGCGACGCTGAACCAGTAGTCGCCGCCGCCGCCGCCGACTTCTTCTTTGTAATGCGCGCCAAGGATTCCAAGCTCACCTGCACGTTTGAAGACTTCACGCGCAGGGAAGTTCTCTTCTTTTTCCCATTTCTCTACGTTCGGCAGCAGCTCCTTCTCGACGAAGTTGCGAACCGTCTTTCGGAACATGTCATGTGCTTCAGTAAACTGGGGGTAGTGCATGGCGCTCTCCTGAGTGTTCAGAGTTGGCGGAGGTACGAGCGTAAGTCAACGCTTGAAGCCTCTGCCTTTGTGCCAGTTTCGGACAAAGGCAGCAGCCGACAGCAGACAACGCAGTCAGCACGGCTTGACGCTTGGCGCCGCGGCCCGCTCCACGGCACCTTGTCTGACGCCACACCCTCCGTACAAACGGCCGTCCCACTCACCGCCGCGCAGACCTAGATCATTGCGGTAGAAGGCACAGACGTGGACCAAGGCGGCGCCTTCACCGTCGACATCACAACGGCGCCGTGAGGCGTAAATCTCCTCAAACGCGCGTTTTCTCGCTACTTTTGTTTGAAGCCGGCGCGAGACAGACGATAACTCTCTGGTATGGCCACTGTCTCACCGTTTGCGCCGGGTAGAAGCCCCTTTCACATCAAGGGCGTCGCCTATCGAGGCGTGAGCACCTACCTGGACGCCAAGGTGCCAGGTGGTTTTCAGGCCTTGCTCGATTCCATCGCAGATGTGCAACTGCGCGAGTTTCTGAAGCAGCCTTTTTTATCTGCATCGCTTTACGACGTGTTTCCGCTCGCACAGGTCAAAGACCATGCGGCCAAACTTCTTGGCATCAGCGATTTCGACTACCAAAGGCAAACGTCTCAGGTGCAAGCCGACGCGGACCTTGGCGGCATCTACAAGGTCATTCTGCGCGTGTTCAATCCGCCAGCTTTGATGGAACGCATCGGGCGCCTCACGGCGCAGTACTTCGATTTCGCGACCGAGACCCACATCGAACGCCTGCAAAACCAAGAAGCCACACTCACGCGCCTCGGTTTTCTCAAACCGCTCGTCGAGTGGTACGAGCCTACGACCGTCGGCTACTTCGAAACGGCCTTGGCCCGTACAGGTGCGAAAGACGTGAAGGTAAAGGTCTCAGCCACTGACACGGGCCAGCAGGCGCAAGGCGTACCGATGGTCAACGTCACCGCGCACGTCACCTGGCGCTAACACCACGACACGGGTCGCGCGTCGAAGCGCGCTCGTAAGCCAGGTGAGCTCCGTCTGAGCGCGCTTGCAAACCAGTAAGGCAACAAGGAGGTGTTTGATGGAACACAACACAGAACACATCGCGTCGTATTTCTTCAGTGAGAAATGGGAAGGCCTCGCGTTTGTACTGGTAGGCATTGCCGCCATCGCGCTGAGCGCCTGGTTGTGGCGCGGACCCTACCGCGGCATGTCGGTTCCACTCGTGCTGATCGCGCTCATTCAAGTGGTCGTCGGCGGTTCGGTCTTCCTTCGCAGCGATGCGCAGGAGGCCGCGCTTCAGGCGAAGCTGGTGAACGATCGCGCAGCGCTGGTCGCTGGCGAAGTGCCGCGCATGGAGACGGTGATGGCCAACTTCCGCATCTACAAGGCGGTGGAGCTAGTCGTCTTTGCGCTTGGAGTGGTGTTGACCTTCTTGTTCCCGCATCGAGACTTTCTGTACTCAATGGGCATTGGCTGCATTGCGCAGGCAGCGCTCATGCTGGTGCTCGATCTGTTTGCTGAGCATCGCGGTGCGGCATACCTTGCGATGTTGCGTTCGCTCACTGGCTAGTCTGACTTAGTGCGTGGTCTCTTCGCCGGTGAACGGCAGCTCAGTGTGCATCCATTTTTTGAGCAGCGGCGTGAGCGCGAACAAGATCACAGCCG
>JBIKMD010000933.1:0-2966 GCA_044359465.1 Myxococcota bacterium | reverse complement strand
GGCGGTGATGTTCGTATCGAAGCGCGAGAAATCATCATCGAAGCGTGCACCACGGTCGCCCCACGACTCAGCCTCGGTAATGGTGGCCGCGGCGCCGACGTGACCATCGATGACTCGGCAGCGCGGACCCTTGGCGGAATTGGGGACTTCGACGTCGCGTCTGGGTCTGGAGGTGAGTCCGGGCAACTCATTTTGGCGAGTGATACGATTTCGTTTCCGACCTGCGCGGCTGACGATGCCGTCATTCTCGAGCGGGCAGAGGGAGGACATGCCGGTTCACTGCGCTGGTTCGTGAGTGACGATCAGCATTGGACCATCCCAGATGGGAGAGCGCTCGTGCTCATGGCCGGCCGCGGTGGTGACGGTATGCGGTCTAGCGGTTCAGGTGGTTCAGTTGAGTATGTGAGCGGAAAGTCGGTGAGTGATCGCGATGGTCCCAGTGTCGGGGCCGCTGCAGGAGACGGTGGCGCAGTCATTTGGCGGCCGAGCGTGGCCTGGGACATTCCCAAGTTCAAAGCCGAGGGCGCTCGCCTCGGCTCTGGTGGTTCAGTGATGCAAGCGCTTGGCAACGATGGCGCGAGCGCGATTCCCTCCGGAAACTACATCAGTGGTGGTGCCGGAGGACGCATGGCCGTGGTGGTGGGCGGGGCGGGGACGCTGAGGTATCCCCTCATGACGAGCGCTCCGCTCGTTGGCGAACCTGGATCCATTCGCGGCGCCGTGCAGGCAGGACGCGGCGGGGAAGGCCTCGACATGTGCGAATCGGCTGAGCAAGGCGGAATCGGTGGCAACGGCGGTCCATTGCGAATCATCTCTAGTGGTGACGCGCCCGTGACACTCGATGCTTCGCTCATCACCGTCGCGGTAGGAGGCAAGGGCGGTGATGGCGTTCCCTCCTCTGTGGGCGGCGAATCTGGGCAAGTCTATCTTTCTGTCGGCGTCACCCTTCGCGGCACACCCGTCGCTCTGCCGCCAGCATCGGATGGTGCGCAATGTCCTGAAGTGCCTCCTATTCCAGAGGAGAATCCCTGGCACGACACTACAGGTTTACCGGCGCCTCTTCCTGGATCGCACTTTGTTTTTTTCGACGGGAGCCGCTCGGAGACATACGACGGACCGTCGAGCATCAGCAGTACGATCACGCAGCAATCGACTGGCACGACGGAGGATCACGTGACCAACACTTGGCCAGAGCAGAACGTAGGGCGACGTTCGATTGTCCATCGGAGTGAGGGCGTTCTCCGCGACGAGACTGGCGCGGTGGTGCAATCATACGAATCAGTAAACGAAAGCACGCACGCCTGTGACTACATCAACAAGGTCTACGTTCACACTTGGCGCAACTCGAGTACCGATAGGCTGAAGAACGAAACGACGGTGAACTCCGGCAGCGACGCAACGGCCGTTTGTGATCCACCAAGCTCCGCGTGGGGCGGCTATTCGCTTCATCGATGTTATCCCACGGACACCGGCTGGGTTTATGTGGGATCCAATCACAGCTCGGTGATCGTCAAAGGGGGATCTCGAGTCTCGGTGAAGACGAGCTTCTCTCCCGCGGGGACGGCGCTCGCGTGCACTTGCCGCACGTACACTGACGTGAATGGTCAGGAGCAAGCCGTGCCTGACTGCCAATAACTCACGTCGTTCGCCCTTCGTTGCAACTACGCGCAACAATCCCTGTGCTGGACAGCACTTCATGTTTCCCCCCAACCACGAGCTGTCACCGCGGAAGTTGCGGCCGACGATACGCGGCGCGGCACCGCGACGATCAAGGAAGCGTGTAGTGAAGTACGAGCTCGATATAGTCAGCGTTAAACTCTGCAAAGTCATGCGCGTAGGGACGCGTGCTCTCTTGTTGGTTCTGAACGAGCACAGCGACACTCCCGTCGTCGGCCACGAGTTGAGACATCGCGACCGGTGAGACCTGCGTGTCAAAGGTCATGCTGCCTGGTGCTCCATTCGCAAACGCCGCGCTCGCCCGGCTCACCCAGCCTTGCGGCAATCCGGTTGCCCCTGGGGAGGGGTTCCAAACTTGGGTTTCCACGCCGTCGAGCAAGGGATCACCGAGCGCGTCGTAGAGTGTGCCGCCCGCTGCCGTTCGTACGATGAAGCGCGAGAGGCTCGTACGCGGAATGGCGGCCAGTGCCAAATCGAAGCGCACATAAAGTCCCGCGCGTTCGGCTTGGCGCTGCATGACCTCGGTGAGACCTGCGCCAAAGCTTTGATCAGCCTCGTCGAGCTGAAAAGAAAGCCCTAGGCGGGGCGCCTCCACCAGCGGATGCAAGGGGTGCGGCGCAATGGGATCGCGTCCGCCGCGCACGAGCTCGCATTCGAAGTCTCCAAAGCTGCAGCCCGTAAACGTCATCACGCGTCGCCAGTCGCTTCCGTTCCACACCCACGCGTCCGTACGATCCATGTTGTGTTGCAGAAGCTCTGACGTGTTGGTGCTCGAGCCGCCGTAGATCATGAAGCCTGCAAAAGCCGGTGCGTCAACCGCGCTGGCCAGGGCGCGCTCGCTTGGTCCCGTGGTGCAGGTGCACGATGTGCAAGACGGCTCGAAGCCAAGGAGAAATTCAGTCGAGCACCGCTTCACCCAATCGATGTTACGATCGCTCGTGCGCGTACCTTCCCAGAGGTCTGCAGATACACCGCTTTGTCTGCGTCCGCCGAAGAGAAAGAATTTTTGGTGTGTCGAATCGTAAACCGCCGATGCCGTAGTGACGACGGGCGCGAGGGTGGGTGATGCAATGGCGGGAACCCAAGAAGGCATGGCGCTCAATGAGGGAGCGCCATAGAACCACGCATCGCCGTGGATTCCGTCAGAGGGGTCGTCGCCGCCAATGAGCAAGACATCGCCGTAAACTGGGTCCCTCACGAGCGCGTGGCCAACACGTGGCGGCGGCTGCCCAGCGGGATTGTTCGGTTCGCATTCCTCGTCCGGCACTTGGTACCAACGTCCGCCGCCA
>JBIKMD010000932.1:0-2967 GCA_044359465.1 Myxococcota bacterium | reverse complement strand
CGCTCGCTGGCTGCGGCAAAGACATAGACAACATCAAACGCAGCGACATCTTCAAGCTCAACTGGGGCGAAGCCGTTGTGCGCGGGGTGGCGTCACCGCTCGTCGTTGCGCGCATTCTTCGTCAGTTGCTCAGCTCGGGCGAAGATCTGACGGTCACCGATTCACTCATGATGCTCGGCGAAACTTTGCCGAGTGCATTTCTTTGCAACTCGAAATTGGAAACCTTCGTTGCGCGCAATCTGAAGCGTCATGGCCGCACGAACGACTTTCGCGACCTGGCGCGAGAGCTGTACATTCCGTCTGTGAATCTCGATACCGGTGCGCGCGTGGTGTTCGGTGAGCCTCCGCATCGGCACATTCCGATTTCCAAAGCGGTGCGGGCGTCGAGTGCCTTGCCTATTGCCTTTCGTCCTGCGCGCATCGAAGGCGCGGACTACATTGATGGTGCGGTTGAGAAGAACTTCCATCTCGATGTGGCGATTGCGCACGGCGCGGATCTGATTGTGTGCGTCAATCCGCTCGTTCCTTTAATGAACGACCCAGCGCAGGTCGTTGGTCCCATGCTCTACGGCAAACACCTCGCGCAAAAGGGTTTGCCCACGCTCATCGATCAGGCCTTCCGCTTGATTCTGCACTCGCGCATGAAGGTGGGTTTCGAGAACGCGGTAGAAAAAGCGCCACACGTAGACATCGTCATGTTCGAGCCAAGCCCGCAGGACTACAAGATGTTCTTCTACAACATCCTGCGTTACTCGGCGCGCATCATCATTGCTAAACACGGATTCGAATCTGCGCGCACAATCATTGAAGGGCGCTGGTCTGAGATGGTGGACGTCTTTGCTGCGCACGGCCTGGAGCTGTCGCGTGATGCGCTCGATTCTGCGCACGAAGAGATGAAAGCCGGCTCGATCACGTCGACTGTGCTCGCGCTGAGTGGCCGTATTCGCGGTCGCATTCGTAAAAAAGAAAACGGCAAAGTGAGCGAAGTCGCAGCCTGATGGCCTCTATGAGCCCCATTGGCCGCGTGATGGCCATCGATCTCGGCAAACGGCACGTCGGCGTGGCGAAGAGCGATTCCATGCGAGTCATCACGCAGCCGCACGCCACGCTCGATCGCAACAAAGGTGACCTGGTCGAAAACATTGCCGCGCTCTGTGAAGAGCTCGAAGTGGGCGAGATCGTCATTGGTCTGCCACTCCATATGGACGGCCGTGAAGGCGAAGGCGCTGCTGACGCACGTGCGTTTGCGGCCGCGATTGAAGCGCGCACGCAGCTCAAAGTGATCTTGTGGGACGAACGTCTCACGACGACCTCGGCGCACAAGCACATGACGGCCATGGGCGTGAAGACCAAGAACAAAAAGGGAATGGTCGACCAACTTGCGGCCGAGCTGATTTTGCAAGGTTACTTAGACTCGCGCCGGTGAGCGCGGCGACACGTCCAATTCAAACGCGTCCAAACTAACGAAGCACGAACGCCGAACGCACGGAAAGCCGCACAGCCGCGCTCATTTGCGTGCAGACGCCTGTGTCGTTCGGTGCAAGATCCGCGAAAAGTCCCAGTGCGCCTTCAATGGTCGTCATGAGGTTTTCGCGAATGGTCAAACCTCTCACGCGCTCCATCAGCTCGTCACGATCGATGCCGCCCCCGACGAGGCCTTCCATGGAACCGTCTTCCGCGAGCATGAGCCGCAAGCGACCGCTGTAAAAACGCACGGTGAGCTGCGCGTCCAGAATCGCTACGGGAAATGGAATTGTCGCTGGGCCAATCTCTACTTGGCGGTTTTTGATGGTCGCAGGCAGCACGGTTTCGATTTCTTCGGGCATGAGATCGAAGGTTTGTCCGGGATCCAGCCGAGCATCTGCCCCAACGAGTGGTGTGCCTGAGACGCGTTGAACCCGCAGCGTGACTTGGTCATCGCTACAGAGGTCATCCACGTCGTCGATGGTGAACGCGAGCAAAAGTTGTCCGTTGTTCACGGCTGACTGCACCGCACCATCAAGCGCGCCGCCAGTGAGATTGTCGACGAGCGGCAGGAGTGACGCGAGCTGGTTATCGACACCCTCTGTGCCGTCCGGCGCCACGTAATCTGGCTGGTTGCAGCTTGCACCATCCGCCTCTTTGCTGCGACGGGTGTCCAGATCGAAGCCGTCGACGATCTGTGGGTCGCTGCCAAAACGCGTGAACGCGAGCTCCGTGACGATTCCACTGACGGACCGCGACTGAGGAATGCATTCAGGACGCTGCGGATTGCACGCCGCGAATACGATCAAAACAAACGCGCCTCTCATACGAGCAACCCATCGAGTGGTGCGCTCACGTGGCCTTCTTCGAGCCCAAACTCGGAGGCGCGTACACCAAAGGTTTGGAGCAGCGCGAGTGAGAGCTTGCTGGCGTTCTCATCACGCGCACGCAAATGAAAGTTTTGTTTGAAGCCCAGGTTGGCGCCGCCAGCGAGAACGATGGGGTATTCGTCGAGCGAGTGGTTGCGCCCGTAGGAGCAGTCACTGGTGCCGAGCACAAGTGTATTGTCGAGGAGCGAGGTGTCGCCTTCTTGCACCTTTGCGAGGGCAGAGAGGAAGTAGCCAAAGTCCTGCATGATGAGCTGAAGAATGCCGAGCACCATGGGCTGGTCGCCTGCTTCATCATGCGTGAGCTGATGGTGCCCAGCTGGGGCTTCGCCAAACAACGTATTGTTCAGCGGCTGACTGTACATATTGAAGAAAACGCGACTCTGATCGCAGGCGAGCGCCATCGCGAGCAGATCGCTGATGAGGCGCGAGCGTTCGCGCATGTCCGGCCTACCCGCAATGTCCGGCACTTCTGCAGGCAAGCCAGGCGGCACACAAGCAAGCAGCGCCGGTGGGTTTTCTTGGGCGCGTTTGATCTGGCGCTCGATGATTGCAACGCCTTCCAAATGCTCGTCGAGCTTGCGGCGGTCTTCGCTGCCAAGCCGCGAGCTCAGAC
>JBIKMD010000931.1:0-2972 GCA_044359465.1 Myxococcota bacterium | reverse complement strand
ACCAAAACCCGCGATTGGGACTTTCGGCTTCGATACGACGGGCATGAAACCAAGCGTGCCGGCCGGACAAAACTTCTACGAGCACGCCAACGGCGCCTGGACCGAGAAGACTAGCATTCCTGCCGATCGCTCGAATTACGGCATGTTTACGGCGCTCGCTGACTTGTCCGAGGAACGAACCAAAGACGTGATCGAACAAGCTGCCAAGACCAAGGCGGCTGCCGGTTCAGACGCGCAAAAAGTGGGCGACTACTTTGCCAGCTTCATGGATGAAGCCGCGGTTGAGAAGGCAGGCCTCGCGCCGATCGACCCCATGTTGAAGAAGATCGCCGGGATCAAGACCAAGAAGGACCTGGCGCGCGTGCTCGGTGAGTTGCATGCCGATGCCTTGTCCGTGCCATTTGCCGTCACCGTCGGCGTTGATGACAAAGCGCCAGATACCTACGTCACCGCAGTCTATCAAAGCGGCCTCGGTCTTCCTGACCGCGACTACTGGCTCAAAGACGAAGCGAAGTTCGGCGAGCTGCGCGAGAAGTACAAGCTGCACGTCGCCAAAGTCCTCGAGCTGTCAGGCCTCCCGGCAGCGCAAGCGACCGCAAAAGCGAAGAACATCGCTACGATCGAAAAGAAGCTCGCGGAGATCCACTGGACACGCGTTGATTCGCGCGACGCAGACAAGACCTACAACAAGTGGACGACGGCTGACCTCAGCAAGAAAGCGCCTGGTTTCGAGTGGGACACGTATCTGAGCGCTGTCGGTCTGACCGCGGCCAAAGACGTTGTCGTTGCACAACCGAGCGCCCTCACAGGCACTGCAAAGCTGCTCGGCGGTGAGTCGGTCGACGCGTGGAAAGATTACCTCCACTACTGGGCGCTTGCTGGTTACTCGCACGTGCTTCCCAAGGCGTTCGTCGACGAGGCTTTCGAATTCAACGAGAAAGCGCTCAAGGGCGTTCCTGAAAACCGCGCGCGTTGGAAGCGCGGCGTTGAGCTCGTCAACCAGAACATTGGCGAGGCCGTAGGCAAGCTCTACGTCGAGAAGTACTTCCCACCGGAGGCCAAACAGAAGGCCGACGCGCTCGTGAAGAACTTGATCGCCGCAATGGATGCCCGCCTCGACAAGCTGACGTGGATGGCGCCTGAGACCAAAGCGCGCGCCAAGAAGAAGCTCGCAGCTTTTACACCAAAAATCGGTTATCCGAACAAATGGCGCGACTACTCGGCGCTGGAAATCAAAGCCGGCGATGCATTTGGTAACGAGCTTCGCGCTTCGCGCTTCTTGTTCCAATTGAGCGTCAAAAAGCTCGGCGCACCGGTCGATCGCGAAGAGTGGTTCATGACGCCTATGGAAGTGAACGCCTACGCCAACCCGGTGATGAACGAGATCGTTTTCCCCGCTGCCATTTTGCAACCGCCGTTCTTTGATCCGAACGCTGACCCAGCGATCAACTACGGCGGCATTGGCGCAGTGATCGGGCACGAGATTAGCCATCACTTCGATGATCAAGGCCGCAAATACGACGAACAAGGCCGCCTGTCTGAGTGGTGGACACAAGACGACGTGAAACGCTTTGATGCGCTCACCAAACAAGTGGTCGCGCAGTACAACGCCTACGAGCCCTTGCCGGGCGCGCATGTGAACGGCGAGCTCACGCTCGGTGAGAACATCGCAGACCTTGCGGGTCTCACCATCGCGCTCGACGCTTACCAGCGCTCGCTTGGCGGTCAGCCGGCCCCGACCATTGAAGGCACGACTGGCACGCAGCGCTTCTTCCTCGGTTGGGCTCAGATCTGGCGCCGAAAGTACCGCACCGAAGAGCTCAGCCGCCGTTTGCTGACCGACCCTCACTCGCCGTCAGAACAACGCGGCAGCGTCGTCCGCAACCTAGACGCGTGGTATGAAGCGTTCAAACCGCAGCAAGCGCAGGCGTTGTTTCTAACGCCGGAGCAGCGTGTTCGGATCTGGTGATTGAATCGTGCACTTCCTCGTTGGAGATGGTCACTTCGTTGGCGCTGCGCACGAGCTGCCAAAGTGGACAGCGCTGCTAGCCAAGGCAGAAGGTGCGCGTGAAATCTCCATCCTCGGCGACATGTTCGAGCTCTGGCTTGGCCTGGACGGCCTAGAGACCGAGTGGCAACGGGCGTTGTTCGCACCGTTGTTTGCGCTCAAAAAACAGAAGGTCACGCTGCGCTACGTCGTTGGCAACAAAGACTTCTTTGTGCGCGAGTGGAATCAGCGGCGCGGTCTCTTTGACGAAGTGATCGACAAAAGCGTGGCTCTGCCGGGTGGCTTGTATTTGGCACACGGCGACCTCGTGAACACCCAAGACAAGCAGTACCGCGCCTGGCGCGCATTTTCTCGGTCGTGGTTTACGCGCGGGCTGATGCAGGCTTGGCCGCGTCAATCGCTCGCAAGGCTTGGTGCGGACGTCGCGGAGCGCATGAAGTCCACGAATACCTATCACAAGTCCTACTTCCCCGAAGCCGAGCTGCGAGCCCGCGCGCGCGAGCTTCCAAGCGGGCTCGCGACGCAGATCTATGGCCACTTCCACGTGCACAAAGAATTGGTGGAAGGTGACAAGCGCATCGTCACCTTGCCGTTCCTTGGCGGAGAGTGGGCAGGGCTTGCCCTCGAGGGAAACGTGATTCGAAAGATCACCTTGGATTAGCCAGCGCCTGGCAAGTAGTAGCGAAACACCAAAGTCAGCAAGGACACACCCGTGGCAAGAGCAAGTGCCACTGTGATGCCTATGCCGATGCGCGCAGCGTTTGACTCGCGCGGCAGCCACTGCGGCAGCGCGGCAAGGGCCGGTGCTGCGATGGGGATCAAATAGCGCCCCTGAATGTCGTCGAGCACTGGCGAGTTCGCAGGAATCCAAAAAATGTACGACGCGATGCTAATCAGCGCGAAGACGCCCCAGAAAAGCGCGACCATACCCAGGCGCTGAGCTGGTGTGAACTTCTGCGTGGCT
>JBIKMD010000930.1:0-2975 GCA_044359465.1 Myxococcota bacterium | reverse complement strand
AACATCACCGTGTAGATGTTTGCGCACGACCGAATGAATGCCGTCCGCGCCGATGACGAGATCGCTCGCCTCCTCGCTGCCATCAGAAAAACCTGTCACCACTTGGTCGCTGCGCTCTTCGATGCGCACGCACGCTTTGCCTAGCTGCACGCTGCCGCCAAAGGCGCCTTGTAGAATGGTCATCAGGTCTTTGCGGTGCACCACGATGATGCCATCTCCAAAGCGATCGATGAAGCTTTGGTTCGAGGTTGCGAGAATGGTCCTGCCTTCGCTTGTTCTAATGGCGCCAGTGAGCTCTGGCATGCTTTGCGCCCGCACTGCGGTTCCTACGCCCAAGTAGTCGAGTGCGCGAATCGCATTGACCCAGAGCGACAAGCCCGCACCTACTTCACCGAGCGCGGATTGTTTTTCGAACAACGTCACTTGATGGCCGAGCCGCTGCAGCGCAATGGCCGTCGCAAGCCCACCAATCGCACCACCAATGATTGAGACCTTCATGTGAAACGCTCTCTGCCATTCACGGGGTTCGCTTGACCAGCATCGTGTGATTTCGTGCACGTGAAATGAATCAAACTCCCGCGGTGTGCTATGGTTGCACGCATGGCCGCGCTATTTTTTGACTGCACGAAACGTGTTCTGCTCGCCTTGCTTCTCTGCGCACCGCTCGGTTGTGCGTCCATGGTCAGAGATACGGGTGTCTGCGAGGAGTACCGACAATTGCGTTGTGTAGGAACGGTGTCCTGCAGCATGGACAAAGGTCGCGGCTGCCGCGTCTGCCGCTGTGACAACGCCACGCAACCAGCCCCCTTACAACAGCCCGATTCGAACGCTGCTCCGTCGCGCTAGCGCCGGTTGTCCACTTTGTGCGCGCCGTCGAAACATGCGGCAGCTGACGATAGTTTTGCCTCCTTTGTTCTGGGACGGTACAGCGAGCAGGTGGATACTATCGCTGCGAAGTCACTGCTCAGTCCCGTCCTTGCGCTCGCGTTGTAGACTCATTTGATGTGGGTGTGGATGTACGTCACGCGTGTGCCGGCAATCATGAAATCGCGCATGCGCCTGGACCCAAACGCCGTGCGCGGCGCGCAAATGGCAGAGCTTCCGGCAAAGGTTCGATGGAAAGCTGACAACTACAATCATCTCTTCGAGCAGCCGACCGTGTTTTACGCCGTGGCGCTAAGCTTGGCGCTCTTGGGAGACCAGTCGTCGCTGTCGCTTGGGCTTGCTTGGGCTTATGTCGGAATTCGCGTGGTGCACAGCGTGTGGCAATCGCTCACCAATATCATCGAGGTGCGTTTTGTGCTGTTCGTCAGCATGTCGCTCGTGCTGATGGTGTTGACGGTGCGCGCAGCGTTGCTGCTAGTGGCATGAGCAGCGTTGCTCTGCTTGCCTTGGCGATGAGCGACAATCGGCCCGGCGCGCCCTAGTCACGAAGGTTTGGACGTCACGGCGAACCGCTGCTACCATCTTAAGTGTTGATTGCATGCGTTCAACGGCTTGCGTTTGTCTCATTCGTGACCCTTCACGTTGGTGGCTGCTTCATTCTTGACCGCGTCGTGACCTACGTTCCCCCTCCTGCTGCGGACGAGTCCGCGCCCGAAGAAGCGCCGGCGACAGAAACACCTACGACACAGACGCAGAGCTGTAGTGACGGCAGCCAGAATGGCAGCGAAACCGGTGTCGATTGCGGCGGTGACTGTGCGCCATGTCCTTCCTGCGGCGATGGCATCCAAAATCAGGGAGAGACGGCGGTTGATTGCGGCGGGCCGTGCGGGGCGTGCGGAACTTGCAGCGACCAGGCGCAGAACGGTTCGGAAACCGATGTAGATTGCGGCGGATCGTGCTCGCGCTGCGCGCCCGACAAACTTTGCGCAGTGGGATCCGATTGTACGACGGGCTTCTGCGATACGTCGAAACATTGCGCGTTGCCTGTTCTTGCTTCGAGTGACACCTGTGCGAACGCGCCGGCCGTTAAGGACCCCCTCGCGCCCGTCGTCTTCTTTAGCGATCTCAGCTTTGTGAGTAACGTCGGCGGTGAGCATGGGCTCGGTGCTTACTTGACACTCTACGGGCTGCGCTTCGGTGCAACGCGGGCGAGCGATTCGCATGTGTTCGCGAGCGGCAAAGAAGTGGCTAGGTATGCCGCATGGAACCCGCCGCAAGACATGGCATCACCACTTCGTGCGCGAGGCCTTGATAGTGTGACTGTTGAGCTCGGACCAGGCGTACCACTCGGCGCAGTCGATCTCGTCGTCATGGTCGGCGGACGTAGATCGAACGCGGTCGTCGTCAACGTGCTTTTTTCTGCGCGCACCCTGTTTGTCGATCCCGCGTATTCGGGCGGTGACTCCGACGGCTCCGTGACGAAGCCTCTCTCGTCGTTGAGCCAACTTCGCGCTAAAACGGTCCTGGGTGGACGTGGCATTGGTTCGGGCGACATCGTGTTCCTGCGCGGCGGCGTTTACGATCAATTCGATCCGGGTTCGACGGAATGCATTCTCGACTACGAGCTGAACATCACCGCTGCTGAGCAGCCCGCAGCAGGCCCGACGCCGTTCGCCATCGTGGGTTATCCAAATGAGCGCGCCGTCATTGGGGTGAGTGGGCCCACAACCATGGCCATGCGCCTTGGAAACAACCGAGTCGATCTCGAGCTTGCGAACCTGGATATCACTGCCTCTGACCGCGCGATCGAATACTACATGGACAGCTCAGGAAAGATGCTGCGGCTCGTGGGCAATCGCTTCAGCGGCGGTTTCGGCGCTAACTTCCTGATACAGTTCAATTCAATCGGGTCACTCTCCATGTTCGGCAACCGCTTCTTTGGCTCCGACTATGGAACGATTCATTGTTTGAGCAGCGGGACGAACCCCACCGTGTGCGACCTAGGCTGGAACGAAAGCAGTAACGTCGGCAACTGCGTTCGGCACGGCTTTGGCAACAAGAACGTGCTTCTTTACCACGACAATTTCTGC
>JBIKMD010000929.1:0-2981 GCA_044359465.1 Myxococcota bacterium | reverse complement strand
ATACGTAACCCGCTTGGTTCGCTCTCTGGGGCGATTGAGCTCATTGAGCAGAATGAACGCTTGCGCGATGACGAGCGTGCGCTCGTCTCGATTGTGTTACGCGAAGTCGCGCGTTTGAACTCATTGGTCAGTGACTTTCTTGAATATGCGCGGCCTCCGGAGGCTGACAGGCTCCTGTGTGACGTTGGCGTGATCGCGGACGAAACCTTGAAGGTGTTTGCGCATGACGCCAGCGTGGGTGCTCGTAGAATCTCGCTAGTACGTGATGAAGGGACGTTGCGCGTGTTCGCTGACCCAGGCCAGCTCAAGCAGCTCTTATTCAATTCGCTGCGCAACGCAGTGCAAGCCACGGACGCGACGGGGCAGATCGAAGTGCATGCAAAACGCGAGGACCAAAAAGTGTTACTCAGCGTCCGTGACAATGGCACGGGTGTTTCGGACGAAGCTGTGGAACGTGTATTCGAACCGTTTTTTTCTGCTGGAAAACGGTCGACGGGCTTGGGGCTCGCGATCGTCGCGCAGCTCGTGCAACAAAATGAAGGCGAAGTGTCTGTTCGAAGAGACGCGGGGACCACCGCTTTCGAATACCGCTTTGCGGTAAAGGAGAGTTGAGCGTGGCATCCGTTCTGGTGGTCGACGATGAGCAATCGATGCGGGAGTTTCTGACTATCTTTCTCACCAAAGATGGCCATGACGTCACCGCCAATGCGTCGGTCAAGGAAGCCATTCAAACCCTCGGAGAGCGAGAGTTCGAGCTCGTCATCTCCGACCTGCGGATGCCTGATGGCAGCGGTCTCGACGTGCTTCGTAATGTCAAAGAGCGAAAGCAAGAGGCGCAGGTCATCATTGTCACCGCTTACGCAACGATGGAGAACGCGGTCGAGGCCATGCGTCTTGGTGCTTACGACTATCAACTCAAGCCGTTCAAGCTGAACGAAATCCGCTTGGTCGTGCAGAATGCGCTGGAGAAGGGTGCGCTGATTCGTGAGAATCGCGCGCTCAAACAACAGCTCTCGGCTCGCAAGGGTGCTCTCGTCGGAAAGAGCGCACCCATGCAGCGTGTCTACGAGCTCGTAGACAAAGTCGCCAAAGCAAAGACAAATGTGATCGTCACCGGCGAGAGTGGAACAGGTAAAGAGTTGGTTGCGCGTGCCATTCACAACGCGAGCGAGCGAGCCAAAGGCGCGTTCATTGCCGTCAATTGCGGCGCCATCCCAGAGGCGCTCGTTGAGAGTGAGCTCTTTGGCTACAAACGCGGCGCATTCACAGGCGCCGTGACAGACAAAGCAGGCCTCTTTGAAGCAGCAGAGGGCGGCACGCTCTTTCTCGACGAGATCGGTGAGCTGCCGCAGAGCATGCAAGTCAAGCTCCTACGCGCGCTTCAAGAGCGTGTGATTAAGCGCGTGGGCGCGCCCGAAGAAAAGAAGATCGATGTTCGTGTGATCGCGGCCACCCATCGCGAGTTGGCCGAGGAAGTGAAGGGCGGACGTTTTCGTGAGGACCTATTCTATCGCTTGAACGTGATCTCCATTCGTCTGCCGCCGCTGCGCGAGCGCAAAGAAGACATTGCCTTGCTGGCTGCGCACTTCGTGCAGAAATTTGCGGTGGAGCAAAAGAAGGAAGTCTCGGGCTTTTCTCCTGAGGCTCTGCGTTTGCTTCTCGACTATCGTTTTAGCGGGAACGTGCGTGAGCTCGAAAACATCGTCGAGCGCGCCATTACTTTGAGCGATGGCGGTGTGATGGATGCGTCGGTGCTGCCTGCCGAGGTCACCCACGTTGCGGAGGCGTCACAGGCGTCCATTCGTATCGACGGCGACAATTTTTCCTTGGAGAAAACGCTCGATTCCATTGAACGTCGTTTGCTCGAAGAAGCGCTGGAGAAGACGGGCGGTCGCAAGAAGAAAGCCGCGACGCTGCTTGGGCTCACCTTTCGCTCGTTGCGTTACCGCCTCGAGAAACACGGGATGTCCGGCGGCGCCGACGAAGGCAGCGACGAGAGCGAGTAGGCGTCACTTCTCGACGCAGGTCATCGATGCAAAAGCTTCGGCTTGGCCCGACGATTTTACCGAGAGAAACGTGGTGGTTGCTCATGTTTCATCTTCGCAACTCACAGCTGTTTAGTGCTCGGAGCAACCGGACTTGACAGTAAGCGCAAGGGAAGGCGCTTGCGCGTTAGCGCCAGATCACCTGCCTCACTTCTCGACGCAGACGAGCATCTTCAAGATCGAGCAGCTGCCAGCAGCGTTCGCGGTTGGCCAATCGATGTTGGCAAGAAAAACGTTGTTCGTGCCGCCGCTGCCAGTCCATGAATTGCAGCTACCTTGATTCGACAGCACGCCTCCATTCGTCGTGCCCGTCCACGCCAAGTTGTAGCCGGGTGCTACGCCTGTTGCCGTGCCCATGAAGGGAGACGCGAGCGACCCAGTCGCAAAGTCGTCCAGCGATGTGGCGAGCGGCAGCCCGAGCGTTGTTTGGTAACTCATGTTGATTTGAGGCAGTGTAAGCTGGCCGCAGTTTCCGCTCTTGGTTCCGTTCGCGGAGGCTGCGCGGCAATACGCATCATTGCTGGCGTCGCTCAGCCACGCGACGTACGCACCATCGAGCCCCGCACTGGCGGCATCGTCATTGCAAATGGCGTCCGCGGCCAAGGCTCCGGTTGCGCCGCTTGGGTGCGTAAAGTTGGGTTGGTACGGCAACGACGAGAGGAACACGCGTTTGGCTGCTGGGGCTGAGGCCGCTGGTGCGATTGCGAATCCATTCGAATCTGTTTGGACGCACAGAACGTGCCGTGGCGTGGAACAACTGAAGGTCACAGACTGTCTGCCTGGGACCTCGGTGTTCGCGGGATTGGTTGCGCCGCCGCTCCCGCTAGTTGTGGTCCAGAATGCGCACCCGGTGTTGTAGTGTCCGGCGGTTGTTTGGGCCACACCGTCTGCAGTGTGGACGAAGCTCGTAATCCAGGGATTTGGCAGCGTGAACTC
>JBIKMD010000927.1:0-2982 GCA_044359465.1 Myxococcota bacterium | reverse complement strand
GTGAGGTGTACTTCGACAAGAGTTACGACGGGAACATCCTGGTCAACGCGTTTGCGCTTGGCGTGTGCAAACCAGAAGAGATTGTCCGTGCGGTCGCCAAAGGCGTGGGCAATCTGATCGTTTACTTGGGCGCCAAGACCGGTCGTGACGGGATTCACGGCGCGACTATGGCGTCGGCCAGCTTTGGCGAGGACATCGAAGAGAAGCGCCCGACCGTTCAAGTGGGCGATCCGTTCAAAGAGAAACTACTCCTCGAAGCCTGCATGGAAATGTTCGAGGCGAGATGCCTCGTAGGGATCCAAGACATGGGTGCCGCGGGGTTGTCGTCATCGTCCTCCGAGATGGCGGCGCGCGGCGGCATGGGCATGGAAATAGACACGGCCAAGGTGCCTGCACGCGAAACAGGAATGACGCCCTACGAGTTCATGCTGAGCGAGTCGCAGGAGCGAATGCTTATCTGTTGCACGTTGGAGCAGCTCCCGGTCATCGAGCGTATTGCTTACAAGTGGGATATCGATTGCGCCGTCATTGGTAAGGTGACTGAGACGGAGCGCCTGGTCGTGAGGCACGGTGATGTTGTCGCAGCAGATGTGCCGGTCAAAGAGCTTACGGACAACGCACCGCTGTACGAACGTCCGCATTTAGCGCCGCCGTCACCCTCGGCGCTTGATCTCTCGACGGTAGCAGACGTGAGCGATGTGCAAACAACGCTCCTGCGTTTGCTCGGCTCCGCGAACCTGTGCTCGCGCCGCTGGGTCTACCGGCAATACGATTCCGACGTCGGTACTATGACAACGCGTCGTCCTGATGCTGCAGATGCCGGCGTGGTGATGCTTGCGCCCATGTATCCAGGCCGAAAAGACGCGCTCGCCATGACCGTCGATTGTAACTCCCGTTACGTCAAAGCGGATCCGTTCGAGGGCGGCAAACAAGTAGCGCTCGAATGTTATCGCAATCTTGCTGCCACCGGCGCGACTGGTCTGGCGATCACTGACTGTTTGAACTTCGGCAGTCCGGAAGATCCGCTGGTCATGGGTGAGATTGCTCTGGTGTGTGACGGTCTTGCCGCTGCCGCCCGCGCGCTCGATACGCCTGTCATTTCCGGGAACGTGTCGCTCTACAACCAAACCGGCGATGAAGGCATTGACCCAACACCGACGGTGGGCATGGTCGGACAGATCGCGGATGCGTCGCGTGCGGGTCGTATGGCGCCGCGTGCTGCTGGTCTCGATGTATGGTTTTTTGGACATGGAGAGCCGTCGCTCGCGCAGTCCGAGTGGCTGTTTGTGACGCGAGGAGAAAAGCGCGGCAAGCTTCCAGCGGTTGACATGCTGGCGCAGAAAGCCGCTTGTGACGCTGTCCGGGGCTTGTGGGAGCAAGACGTGCTCGACGCCGCACACGATGTGGCCGAGGGTGGTGTGCTTGTGGCTGCTGCCGAGATGGTTCTAGGCTCTTGCGTGGGAATCCGCATCGAAAAAGATCTGTCTGGCATCAGAAAAGACGTGGCGCTGTTCGGCGAGCACGGCGCGCGTTTTGTGCTCGTTGCTCCGGCATCCAGGCGCCAGGTCCTCGAGACGCTAGGCGCTGAGCGGGTAGGGGTGACAACGGAGGCGCCGGTGTTAGAGTGGTCAGGCCTTTGCGCCGTGCCCGTAGCGGCCATGCGAGCGGTGTTCGAGCCAGCGATGGAGCGCATCGCCGAGGGGAAACTTTGAGCGATAAAGGGCTTCGCGAAAATTGCGGCTTGTTTGCTGTCTACGATGATCCCGAGGCTGCGAGCCTCGTGTCGCTTGGCTTGTTCGCTTTGCAGCACCGGGGCGAAGAGTCCGCTGGTGTCGTTTGGTCCGAGGAGGGTGTGCTCGCTGCCCATCGCGGACTCGGTCTCGTCACTGAAGCGCTGCCGCCTAAGCAGATGGCCAAAATCAAAGCGAAAATCGCCATTGGCCATACCCGCTATGCCACGGCGGGCGGAGGTGGTTTACACAATGCGCAGCCGTTCCTTGCTAGCACCGCAAAAGGCCAAGTGGCGGTGGCGCATAACGGAACGCTGACCAACGCCCGCAAGTTGCGACGCGAGCTGGAGAGCGGCGGCGCCATCTTCTCATCGAATAGTGACACGGAAGTGGTGCTGCACCTGATAGCCCGTGCGCAAGGCGCGAGTTTTATCGATCGTTTGAAAGAAGCGCTGCCGCAGATTGAAGGTGCGTTTGCGCTCGTAGTGCTGAGCGGCACGACGATGATTGGGCTCCGCGACCCAATGGGTTTTCGCCCGCTCGTACTTGGTGAACGCAACGGAAAGTACGTGTTTGCAAGTGAGACTTGCGCGCTCGATTTGATCGAAGCGAAGCTCGTGCGTGAGGTTGAGCCGGGCGAGATGGTGATCCTCGATGAACGCGGAATGCGCAGTGAACGGTATGCGTCCAAATTGAAAGTCCTCGACGGCAGCGGCACGCGCGTAGCGCCGTGTGTCTTCGAGCACATCTATTTTGCGCGCCCGGACTCGAACGTCTTTGGCCGTGATGTGTATCTGGTGCGCAAAGCGCTTGGCCGCGAGCTTGGCCGTTTGCATCCTGTGCAGGCTGACGTGGTGGTGCCGGTGCCTGACTCCGGCGTTCCGGCTGCGCTCGGTTTTTCTGAGCAGACCAAGATCCCTTTCGAGATGATTTTCACGCGTAGCCACTATGTGGGGCGCAGCTTCATTCAGCCGGAGCAAACCATTCGCAATTTGTCCGTGCGTCTGAAGCTTGCGGCCGCGGCCAATGTTCTCAAAGGCAAACGTGTGGTCGTTGTGGACGACTCGCTCGTGCGCGGCACAACGTCAAAAAAGATCGTCGCATTGCTTCGTCATGCGGGCGCCCAGCAAGTGCACTTGCGGATCAGCGCGCCGCCCACCATTTCGCCCTGTTATTACGGCATCGACATGCCTACCAAAGCGGAGTTGATCGCGGCCAATCATGATCTCAGCGCGATTCGCGACTTCGTTGG
>JBIKMD010000928.1:0-2982 GCA_044359465.1 Myxococcota bacterium | reverse complement strand
CATCCTCAGCACTGATGTAACGCGTGTACGCGAGCTCTCGCATACGGAAGCGAGTCCGAACGTCGAGCAGCAGGTGGAGCCGCTAACGAGCGATCAAATCGCCGATCTATTGAAACACCCGCTCGACGCAGATGCCGCGGTTCGTATCGCCGTGCTCAACAACAGAGAGCTTCGCGCGCAGCTCCGCGACATGGGTGTGGAACGCGGTCAGCTCATGCAGGCGGGCGTCGTGGCGAATCCGCTCGTCGAAGTAGAGTTCTTGCCAGAACGCAACAGCTCCGTTGCGCTTCGTATCGAGTACGAAATCACTTCACTCATCTTGGCTCCTGTGCGCGCAAAAGCGGCAGCCAATGAGCTCGAATCCGCCCGCTACCGAGCGGCTGGCGCCATTGTGCAAACCGGCTTTCAAGTGCGCGCCGCATTCTACGCTTTGCAATCGGCACAGATGCGTCTGCAAATCGCCAAACGCTCGCTCGATGCCTTTGCCGCGAGTCGCGACGCCGCCGAAGCGTTGCTCAAGGCGGGAAACCTTCGCGAGCTAGATGCAAGCAGCCACGTGCTTGCCCATGAGCGTGCACAGGTAACGATGAATAAGCTCGAGCTGGAAGTCGCCAACGCCTTTGAACACGTGCATCGTCTGCTCAGTCTTGATGGCACGCACACGCGCTGGACCGTTGCGAGTCCCCTGCCCCTCGCCCCTACATCATTGTTGATCGTGGACAAGCTAGAGACGACCGCGCTCGATGCGAGCTTGGAGATGAACGAAATCCGCCAGCGTCTGGAAGGTTTGGCTCGCCAAGCTGGTTACACTGCATTGAGCGGATGGATCCCAACGATCGATGTGGATGTGCACGCACTTGTTGGCGACCCCGAGGCCGTGAATCCAAGCGCGGCGCCAGTGCGGCTAGGTGTAGGTGTGGCCGTGAGACTTCCTATCTTCGATCAACAACGAGGAACCAAAAGGGTGATCGAAGCACAAAGGGATGCCCTTCTCGAACGTTATCATGGCTTGGCGATCAATCTGCGCTCGCACATTCGCGAAACACGCAACAACCTGGGGTCTGCGCACAGTCGTTCGCTTCAATACCAACAAACCCTGCTTCCTACGCAGGCCAAAGTGTTCGAGCATACACTCCGTCAATACAACGCCATGCAGCTCGGCGTGTTTCAGCTTTTGCAGGCACGCCGTGAACAGCTCGATGTCGAGCTCGAACACGTTGAAACACTCGCCGAGTATTGGACGGCCCGCGCCGCAATGGAAGCCCTACTCGCAGGAAAATTCGTGTCGATGGCAGGTGCACAATGAACCGGCGTAAGTTTCTCCAGCTCGGCGGCGCAGCGGTCCTTTTGTCTCAAACAAAAAGCGTGAGCGCAGCCGAGGCTCCCGCTGAAGCCAAAGACACACCGGCGGAACGAAGCACAGTCATAGGTTCTAGCGGTCAGCTTGCCGTAGTGACGCCGAATGGATCGACCTTGGCGCTACGTAAGGTGGGCAACGTCAAAGTGGGGCATCTTGTCGCGGAGGAGTTCGATCACGAGTTTGCGCCCGGCTTGCGCGCACGTGTGTGGGGCTACAATGGTTCCACACCGGGTCCCACCATCGAGGCAATCGAGGGCGATCGCTTACGGCTCTACGTCACAAATAAGTTGAAAGAACCAACCACCGTCCACTGGCACGGCATCATTCTTCCGAACGGCATGGACGGCGTGGCGGGGCTGAATCAAAAAGCGATACCCCCAGGTGAAACCTACGTTTACGAGTTCACGCTCAAGCAGCACGGCACCTTCATGTACCATCCGCACTACGACGAGATGACGCAGATTGCGCTCGGCATGCATGGCATGTTCGTGGTGCATCCCAAACAGGTGAAAGGGCCGCGCGTCGATCGTGACTTCGTCTTAATGACCCACGAATGGCGCATCACTGCCGGCACCACACGTCCCGATCCGAATGAGATGAAGGACTTCAACGTGCTCACGTTCAACAGCAAAGCATTCCCCGGCACGCAGCCGCTGCTCGTTGGAAAAGGTGAACGCGTGCGCATTCGTTTGGGCAATCTTAGCCCAATGGACCACCACCCTATTCATCTTCATGGGCTCAATTTTACCGTCACTGCCACGGATGGTGGTGAGACCCCTTTGAGCGCGCAGCACCCAGAAACGACGGTGCTCGTGCCGACCGGCAGCACGCGTACGATCGAGTTCGTGCCTAGCGAGTCTGGTGACTGGGCGATGCACTGCCACATGACACATCACGTGATGATGCAAATGGGGCATGAGCTGCCGATCATGCTCGGCGCGGACACCGCTGCGCTCGATGAACGCATGGAGCGCGTGATTCCCGAATACATGACCATGGGAACCACGGGCATGGGAGGTATGGGTGAGATGATCATGCCTATTCCCAAAAACAGTCTTCCCATGCGCGGCGGGCCCGGACCTTTTGGTTATATCGACATGGGCGGAATGTTCACGGTTCTCAAGGTGCGTGACAATCCTAGTGCTGCGGCTGCGCAAGGTTGGTACAAACATCCAGAAGGGACGGTCGCAAGCCAGGCGACAATTGAACAAATGAACGCTGATGGGATCGATCAGCAAGGAGTTTGAGAATGCGTTTCTTGTTTGTGAGCGCCGTGGTGTTGTTGTTTGCTGGCAGCGCGGCGGCAGAAGAGAAAAAGCCTGCAGAGAAAACGGTGGAGGTCACCGTCACGGAGAAAGGGTTTGAGCCCAAGGAGATTCGCGCAAAAGTGGGCGAGTTGCTGACGCTCATCATCACGCGAAAAGTCGAAGAGACCTGCGCGACGGAGGTGGTGCTCGATGAATACAATATCAAGCAGACGCTTCCGCTGAATCAGGCCGTCAAGGTGAGCTTCACGCCGAAGAAGACCGGCAAGTTGAAGTATGGATGCGCAATGAACAAGATGATTGGCGCGCGCATCGTCATTGAATGACGTGGGTTAGATCTCTACGCGGTAAAAAACA
>JBIKMD010000925.1:0-2983 GCA_044359465.1 Myxococcota bacterium | reverse complement strand
GCCGTATAGCCCTTGATGTCTGTGAAAACGATCGCCAGCGTTTCAGTGCGCATGGATAGTCGCTAGAGTGTTCCCGGGGGCGCGAAGGCTTCCACTATTTCGACTGTAGAACACGGCGTGTTCTAGTGGACAAGCAAACGCGCGCTTCCCGTCGTCTGCGCTTGTCAGCCGCATCCTACGGATTCACCAGTCGATGACACCGGTGGAGGGTCACCAATGGTACCAAGAACGACGGGTCGCGAGGTCACGCTCGCGGGTAGTCTTCGCTGTCGTAAGTGTTCTACTCTGCTGGGTAATTCGGCAATACGCGTGCCGCGCCGTCGGGAAATAAACGCACGACTTTCAACGAACGTATGGCTCGCTGGTTAAGTGGGCGTGGAACCCAAGCTCACACTCGTTGCAGCAGCGCCAAATCGCGTGAGCGACGACGCGCTCATGCTTGCAGCGGCGGGTGGAGACGAGACCGCGTTCGCGACGATCATGCAGCGGTATGAAGCGCAGCTCGTGCGTTTTTGCCGGGTCGTCGTGAGCGACAAAGAGCGCGGACGTGAGCTCGCACAAGAGACATTCGTGCGCGTGTGGCAGGCACGCCTGCGCTACCGCCCCGAGCAACGCTTCGTGGCGTATTTGTTCACCGTCGCTCGACGCCTTGGGCGAACCTACAATTATCGCCGCAAGCTCGAAGCTTTGTTCTCGCAGCGTGAGCAACATGAAATCACTCCCATCTGTTTCAGCGATGGCGGCGAACAAACGCAGCGCGATCGTTTGCTGAATGTCGCGCTCGGTACGCTCGATGAAAAATTTCGCGTGGTGCTCACGCTGCGTTTCGTCGAAGAGCTTTCTTACGAAGAGATCTCCGCGATCATCGGTACCAACGAAAGCACCGCACGCTCGCGCGTTTTCTATGGGCTCAAAGCTCTAGGGGCAGCACTGCCGAAGGATTTCGCGTCATGAGGTGTGTCAGCAATGAGAAACTCAGCGCCGTGCTCGATGGTGAGCTCTCGCACAATGAAAGCGCGGAAATAGAGCGACACCTTGCCGGCTGCGAACGGTGCCGCGGTGTGTATTCGCGTCAGCGTGCGGCGGTCGCAGGTCTGAAAGAGAGCCAAGCGCCTTCTGTCGATCCGCAATTTCGCGCAGAAGTCTTGCAACGCATGAAGGTGAAGCCACGCCGGCCTTGGTTGGCTCTGGTTCCAGTCGCTGCGCTCGGCGCCTTCTGGCTCGTGCTCGCACCAAACGAATTCACCGCACGCGGTGGTGCGTCATCCGATATCGGGTGTCGTTTTTTCGCGGATGCCGTCGAAATCAGAACGAACAGCACGATAGCCGCGGGCGCTGCGTTGTCACTCGATGCGTTCCGGACCGCGCGAGCACCGAAGGCGTTCATGGCTTTCGCAATCGATGCGGGCGGAGAAGTGCATTGGCTCCATCCCGCATACGAAGACGCTGCTTCGAATCCACATTCGCTCACGCTCGCGCACGAAGGTTTTTTGCGTCTCCCCGAGTCCGTCGTCCTCGACCAACCGAACACAGGCGCGCTGCAGCTCGTTTGTTTGTTCAGCAAAGAAGCACTGACCGTGAAGCAAGTGGAAGCCGCCATTGCCGCGAAATCGTTCGCGACCCTCGGTGACGTTCACTCGCTCGACATTCAACTGAGGTCCAAATGATCCTCCCGCTGATCTTTATCTGTGCTGCGCCCGGGCAAGCACTCGTCGTCACCAACAACAAATCACTCGACGCTTCGCGGCCAGAGCTGCGTTACGCCGATGATGATGGCATCGCGTATGCGACGTTGTTCGACGAGCGTTATGGGCAAACCAACGTCACCTTGCTCACCGAGCTCGACGTCGATTCGCGGCGTTTGTATCCCACTTGGGAAGCGCGTGCGCGCGCGCCAAAACGAGAAGCTGTGTTCGCCGCGGTGAAAAGCATTGCCGCAAAAGCAACCACTGATAGCGATGTGTACATCGTGTTCGCTGGGCACGGTGATACCGAACGTGGTCGCGGTTACGTAGAGCTCAGCGACGGTCGTTTCTATGCCGATGAGCTGGAAACGATCGTCACCGAGCTCGAAGCGAAAGCACGCCTCCATCTGGTGCTAGACAGCTGCAACTCGTACTTCATGCTCAATCCGCGCAAGCCCGGCGGCACTCGCTTCACTTCTGAGCCAAAGGCGCGCGCGAGCTTTCTCGAACGGCACAAGAACACCGGTGCGATCATTTCGACCAGCGCTGAGGCCGAGACTTACGAGTGGAGCGAGATTCAATCAGGGATCTTCAGCTACGTGCTCCGATCCGGATTGCGCGGCGCGGCGGATGCGAATGGTGATGGCCACCTCACGTACAAAGAGCTCGATGCGTTTGTTGCAGTGGCCACCAAACCGATCGTCAACGAACATTATCGACCACGCATCTTCGCGCAGGGGTTAAGCGGAAATCTCGCGAGCGAATTTTTTTCGCTTCCCAACGATCCCGCACAGACGCGCATCATCAAACGCGCAGGCCGAGCTGAACGTATCACCGTGCGAGACAATCAGGGCGTTCGCATCATCGACATGAATGCAGAGGCAAACACGGCGTTCGAGCTACGGCTTCCAAAAGAAACCGAGCGCTTCGAGATAGTGTCGTACGGAAAAGTGCGCATCAGTGCGACGCTGCTGCGCGGAAAAGCGCTCGTGCTTGATGAAACCGCATTCGGCGTGGAGAGCGTTGCGAGCCGCGGTGATGCACAGGTCTTTGCGACCTTGTTCAACGAACCTTTCGGTGCCGCATCCGTCGAAGCGCACGTACGTGAGCCCGAGAGCGAAGCGGTCTTCGGCATCAGCGAAGCCAAGGCCGAGCGCTTTCGTTTGATGCTCAAAACCTTTGCTGATGAAGGGCAAGGGCGAAGAAAGATGGCCGCTGTGACCTTGCTTGCTGGCGCAGCCGTCGCCGGCGGGGGCTCCATCAGTTTGTTCGTAGGTAGCGGGATCAACTATGGACGC
>JBIKMD010000926.1:0-2983 GCA_044359465.1 Myxococcota bacterium | reverse complement strand
GCCGACCATGTCGCCTACTCATGTTAAGGGTGTAGGTCGAGGTTCGAACGAGGAGGCCAGTAGGTTGATGCGTGCCCTCGATCAAAAGGAAGAGATCCCATGGCGCTCGGGCTAGCACTTTCTGTTTTGATCGGTGTTGCGCTCGGCCTGCTCGGAGGCGGAGGATCAATCCTCACCTTGCCCATCCTCGTGTACGCCATGGGAATGGATGCCAAGGTCGCGATCGCAACCTCGCTCTTTGTCGTAGGCGTCACGAGCGCAGTAGGTAGCATCGCCCACGCGCGCGCCGGCCGGGTGAAGTACCGCACCGGCCTTGTCTTCGGAGCGGCCGGGATGATGGGCGCGTTCGGCGGGGGCCGCGTCGCCCACTTGATCCCCGCAAACTTCCTCTTGCTCGGTTTTTCTTGCGTGATGTTTGCCACCGCCATCGCGATGCTGCGCGGGCGCAACGCGGCGGCACCAAGTGATGGCAAGGCGCTGCCTCTTGCGCGCGTGTTTGGGCAGGGGATGCTCGTTGGTGCCATCAGCGGCCTCGTCGGCGCGGGCGGGGGGTTCTTGGTCGTTCCGGCCATGACGCTACTTGCTGGTTTGCCCATGGCCAACGCGATCGGCACGTCACTCCTCGTCATTGCTATGCAGTCCATGGCTGGGCTGCTTGGGCATCTCGGCCACGTGAGCCTGGATTGGACTGTGACCTTAGCCGTTACAGGTGCCGCTGTGGCCGGTAGTTTTCTTGGCGCACGTCTTTCAGGCAAGATCGCGCAAGACACGCTGCGCAAGGGTTTTGGTGCATTCGTCATGGTGATGGCGCTCTATCTGGTCAACAAACAACTCCCACCGAGTGTCGTCCAATCCGAGCTTTATCAGCTGCTTGTCGTGCGCGCGTGGCCCGCATGGGGCTTGCTTTTTGCGATCGTTGCAGCACTCGTCCTACGCAAAGGGCGCGCAGCTCAGCGGCGTGCGCATCCTTGACCGCTGAACTGGCTCTGGCACACTCAGCCGCTGGAGACCCTCTACCTTGCTGAATCATCGCACGCACTTCTTCGGGATCGTTGTGCTGCTTGCTTGCGTGTTCTGCGCATGCGGCGGACAGAAAAAAACGCCAACCTGCTCAGCCAACCGACTCGAGGCTTGCGAATACCCGAGCCGCGACGTCGCCTACACCGAACAGCGCGGATTCGCGACCAGTGAACCCGTGACCGGACGCACGCTTCCTCTCGTGGCAAGACTCCCGAAGCTCGAAGGACCGCTTCCTCTCGTTGTCTGGTCGCATGGCGGCGGTTTTTTTGCGGGCGGGCAAAACCAAAGTGCGGAGTGGGGTGACGTGTTCGCGGCGCACGGTTACGCCGTGATTCACGTGGGGCACAGCGCCCTCATCCCTGGCAACGTTCAAACCTATTGCGATCGCGCTTCCATTCCAACGAACGAGTGTGTCGCGACGGAGGGGAGTGAGGACGAAAACGGCCTCATCGCTATTGGTAGGTCGTTCGATCTCGTTGCTGTTCTCGACGACTTGCCTCGCTTGTCTGAGCTCAGCGTGATGAACGACGGGCCTGCTTTTGATCTCAGCCGAGTGACCGTTGCCGGCTGGTCTGGAGGTTCGCGCGGCCCCATGATGGTGCTTGGCGCTCGCAACAGACCCTCGCCGGGCGCTCCGCTCTTCACCAACGCACATGCGCGCGCGGCCGCAGGTATCTTCATGAGCCCCGCCGGTCCTCCTTACGCGGGCTGGTTCGCCGCTGGTAGTGACAACACTTGGGCCGCCTTGCGCGGGCCAACCTTCACGGCGACCGGCGACAACGACGTCAAACCAGACAAAGTGGACTTGACCGGAACCGTGCGCCGACAAGCCTTTGAGCTTCAGCCAAAAGACGGCTCGCGGCACCTACTCTATTCCCGACTCCCAGTGGGAACCGGCGGTCACGGCACCTACAATTTGAGCGATCAGGGCTCTTCCAATGCGAAACTGGGCCGTTTCAGCAGAGCGCTGAGCTCGGCGGCGCGCGCCTTCCTGGACGCGCATATGCAAGGAAGCGTTGACGCAGAAACTTGGCTCGCGAGCGAGCACGCAAAAACGCTCGCCTCAGACGTCGACTGGGAGAAACACTAGCAACCCGAACCGCTTTTCTCTGGCTTGGCTCTTAGCGAGTGAACGAGACCATTCACGAGGAGCAAGACATGTTGCCAGAGGCGCGCCTGCATGAGCTCGATGTTCGTGAGCACCAACCGAACGTGGTTTTTTGCCGCCGCGGCGGGCGCAGCGCCGTGGCAGCCACTATCTTGACCGATGCGGGCTTCAGCCAAGTTCACGCTCTCGGCGCCATGAGCAATTGCGAAGTGAGGACACCATGACAGTCTCCATCGAGTCATTCTTCGATCCTGCCACTTGGACGCTCACGTACGTCATCTTCGATCCGGGCACACGCGACGCTGTCGTCATTGACCCAGTCTTGGACTTTGACCCGGCAAGCGGAAAGACCAACACCACCTCTGTTGAACAGGTAGAACGCTTCTTGGTTGCCCACGCGCTGAAGCTTCACCTTGTGCTCGAGACGCATGCTCACGCCGATCATCTGTCTGGCGCACAATACCTCAAGCGGCGTTTCGGAGCGCCCATTGCCATTGGTGAGCGCGTCAAGGAAGTGCAAGCGAGCTTCAAGCCCATCTTCGGCATGGACGCGTCTTTCGCAACCGATGGTTCGCAGTTCGATCGTTTACTCGTGGACGGCGAGCGCGTGACCGCCGGATCGCTCGCACTCGAGGTCATTGCCACGCCGGGCCACACACCAGCCTGCTCGTCGTACCTCGTCGGTGATGCCCTGTTCACAGGCGACGCGCTCTTCATGGACGACTACGGAACAGGTCGCTGCGACTTTCCCAAGGGAGATCCGGCGGCACTGTACCACTCTGTGCATGATCGTCTCTACCGTTTGCCTGAGGCCACAAGAGTTTACGTGGGCCACGATTACCAACCCGGCGGCCG
>JBIKMD010000924.1:0-2984 GCA_044359465.1 Myxococcota bacterium | reverse complement strand
CCCTCTAGCGTGACAGAGCCTTCGTTGACCTTGGCAGTGATTGTTTTTGGGACGAATACGTTCCACTTGAGCGCGGCTTGAACGGCGACGGCAAGGTCTGTGTCCGTGCGTTTGTGGTCGCCAAGAATCTTTACAGTGAGGTCCTGTGCCACAGTCCGCACACCAAAGACGCGTTTGGTGGCATCTTCTGCTGCCCACTTCTCGGCATAGGTATCGACGGTTCCAAGAAGAGAGACAGCGCCTTGATCCACGCTCACGCCAATTTGCGCGGCGTTCACCTTTGGGTCCCAGCGTAGCTCTGCTTCAATATCTTGCTTCAACTGCAGGTCATTTTTGGCCATGATGCACTCCTCGTGCGACTAACGATTTTGAGCAGCGCAAACGCGGCGACCTTCGCCGCGAGCGCGCTGCCTCTAGGTTCATTTAAGCAAGAGCCGGGCCGCCCTGTGGCTACTCAGAAGGCGCTCGCCCAGACGCCTACACCAAACGATTCTTGTTGGTTGTGCGCGCGAGCCCAGCTTTGAGATTCTCGATGCTCGCCATCACCAGCCGATTGAGCGCTTGCTCCGTATTGTACGCGTTGTGCGGTGAGAGGATGACGCGGTCGCTGCGCAATAGGTGATAGTTCGCAAGTGCGCGGCGCAGCTCGGCTTGAGAAAGTTGTTCGGAGACGAGAAGTTGTTCCTCCATCATGGTTTCCTCGCCTTCGAAGGTATCGAGCGCCACCCCAGCCAGTTTGCCGCTCGTGAGGCCCTGAATGATCGCGTCCGTCGCGATGACTGCGCCCCTCGATGTGTTCACGATGTAGGTGCGTTCACCCAGAGTCTCGAGCGTCTTCAAGTTGAAGAGATGACGCGTCGCTGTGTTGAGGGGCAAATGAAACGAGATCAGTCGCGCACTGCGAAACAGCTCGTCTATTGGTACGTAACGCAGGCGCACCGTTTGCGCGAACGCTTGATCTGGTGCCACGTCGAAAGCGATCAGATTGACGGAGAACGCCGCCAGCCGCCGTGCCACTTCGCGCCCGATCTTTCCGGTGCCTATTATGCCCACTGTGAGACCCGCGAGGTCGATGCCAGCGAGTCCTTCGCGCGCGAGGAGGCCATGCGCGGTTTGTTCGATGAGTGGGCGCAACTTTCGCGTGAGCGCCAACATCAGCGCAATCGTATATTCTGCAACGGTGATGCTTCCGTAGTCAGGTACAGTGAACACCGAGATGTTTCTGGCTTTGCACGCCCGCAAATCGATGTGGTCGAAGCCGGTAGAGCGTGTGACCACGCACGCGAGCTTGGGGAGTTTGTCTAGTGTCGCTGCTGTGACGACACTGCCTGGAAAGACGGCAATGCCGCTGGCCAAGGCCATCTCGGCCAAGGGCTTCCACTGCTCGGTGAGGGCCTCGGTGAGTAGGACTAGGGTCGTCTTGGTTTGGCGCGCGAAGTTTTCGAAGTGCGCGCGTTCGAATTCCGAGGTGTCGAAGATGAGGAGCTGCGTCATGCGCTTCAGAGCGCGAAGGCGGAAGGGGTGTATTCGTAAGGATAGAGATAGCTCGCTGCTTGTCTGCTGAACCACGCGTCCTCTTGGAGCGTGCTCCAGGCGCGTCTTCGCACGATGCCGCCGAGTGCATACATCCGTTCATCGAGCGGTTTCGCTGAGCTCTCGCCCAAGTCTGCAATAATGGCAGCCTGACCGCGGTGGAGCATGAAGGCGGTTTCAGCTTGCGCTTCATCGCGTGAATCAGCGCGTACAAGATCGGCGCCTATGCCAACCATACCGCCAATGGCCGCACCTGCCGCTGCGCCGCCTGCGGCTCCAATGGCCACCCCGGCTGGGCCGGCGAGTGCGCCGAGTAAGGCGCCAATACCCACACCGACGGCTGTCGCCATGGCCGGAAAGGTTTCTTTTGTGTCCACCTCGAATTGGCCCCAGCGATTGCGGTGCACGACAGTGGTGCCGTGCACTGTGACATCGCCGCTGGTGTCCAGGCGCCACAGCTCGTGAAGGCCCGCGTACGCTTTTGTCGTGTTGTCGAAGATGATGGTGACGAAGTTGTGCATGGCGACGCTCCTTAAGAATTTTTGGTGACGGGTTTTGCTGGCGTTGCTGAATGGCCGCGTTTGCCTGCGACGGCTTCGCTCAGCTGCTGGACGGTAGAACGCGCGCCTGCGAGCGCTTGCTGCGTAGAAGCACGCAGATCTTTTGCGGCGCTCTCGAGAATCGCCGACGTCTCCTTTTGAAGTGCTTCTAGATGCGCCACCGCTTGTGCGAGGTGTTTTTTTGTGGGGCCGCTTTCTCTCTCGACAGTCTTTTGGACGGATTTGATGAGCGCCTGCGTTTGCTCTGGGACCGCATGAAATGCGGCCTTTATGTCTTTGCCTCGTTTGGCAGCGGCATCGCTGACTACCTTGTGCAGATCTTGAGCGGCTGTTCTGAGCTGCTCAATGGCGTCTGGAATCGACACCTCTGGTCTGGTGATGGTCTTCTTTTCTTGAGGCGAGCTTTGGTGCGTTGATGTCATGATTGCGATCCTCGTAAAGTGATGATGAGCGTCTGACTACGACCTCGCTGCAACAAGTGGTCCGCTCGTCCAGGTGTGCGCTATTCGGCTTCGCTACGCGCGCAGTGTCGCAAAGGTCACACGTGAGGCGTGCCAGCCAGCCAAAGGCGCAAGGTTCTAGCGTGGCTCGGATGTTGCTGAGTCTGCCCTGCGATCACACGGAGTGAGCGCATCAGAAGACGGAGCTCGCATGCGCACGTGTCTCAGAACGAGTTTGACCTTAGCACTACTCATGTTTGGCCTCGTTTGGTCGCGTCCTGTCCACGCAGAGTCCGACGCCTGGATCACAACCAAAACGAAGCTAGCGCTGTGGAACACAGAGGGCGTGCACAGTACGCGTGTGCACGTGGACACCAACCATGGGGTCGTCACTGTTCACGGCAAAGTCGCCACACAAGCGCAACAACGCCAAGCCATGCAGGTTGTTCGT
>JBIKMD010000923.1:0-2985 GCA_044359465.1 Myxococcota bacterium | reverse complement strand
GGCGCCACCAGGCACTTGTGCCGGATCGCCCTCTTGTTTGAATCCAAAACCGGACGCTGCGAGCTGGCCATTTGCGAACACGTTCTGATCGGCCAAACCTTGGAGCAAGGAGCGATAACGCAGCCACCCATTACCAGCGAGCGGCAACGACGGAGACACGTCATCAACGAAGACCGCGGCGAAACCGGTGTCCACCCGATACAAAACGGCATAGTAGTGACGACCCGCAGCAAGCGTGACGCTGCCGGATGCGAGTGTGGTGCTGCCGTTCACCCACGTGAACTCGCGCGCTGCTCCAGGCAAGGTGACTTCCGGCGAAAGCTGCCCCGGTGCGGTGGCTGTCACGAGCGTTCCAAAGTCGCTCATTTGCAGCTCTGCGGACTCCGTGGCGGTTGCATTGAACACGCGAACGAAGGCCGTTTCTGACGGCGCGACATACAAACATTGGCCGCTCGTTTGACACGCGAGGTTGGCGCCAAGGGCACCGCAGACGCGATCGCCACTGAGACCACCCACCGTCTCCGTGCATTTGGGCGCACAGGCGCTGAGACTCGCGTGGCACACGAAGCCTTCAATAATACCACTGCAATACGCGTCGTCTGGCGCACCATCTACAACGCAGGGGTCCAAACAGGTGCCACCACCAACGGCGAGGTTGCACACCTGACCGTCAGCACAGGGCGCCCTGCTGCCGCAAAGCGATGTGATCGTCGACGGGTTGTTTGCGGGCGGAAGCGGTTGATCGACTGCGCAGGCAATCGACACTGCGACGATAAAAAGGACTCTTAGGCTACGAATCACCGTGCGGGCCTACGCCGAACGCCCTCGGTTTACAAGCTGACCCGTGCCTAGCGGCCCCCTAAAAGCGGCCAGAGAGCGAGAAGCCATTCCCCGTAGGTGTCAGCGCCACAGCCGGATCGGCAGGCTGGCCGTCGATGATGAAAAACACGATGCCCGTCGTCAGCGCAGCCGTGCCCACACCGAGTGCGACTAGGCTCCAAATTTGTAGACCATTTATGACACGCTCCTGCGCCACGAGCGCGTCGAATTGCGCCTGCGTGCGAACGGTGGAGTTGTTGTACGCGGTGAGCGCCGTAGAGAACGCGCCCCGAGCGACTGCGTTTCCAACGAGAAGGCCTATACCACCAGCCACACCCACGGCACCGACTGTAGTGAAAGCAATGGCGTACGGTCTGTAGCGATAAACGAGCTGCGGCTGGGGTTTAACCACGATCTCAGCAAGCGCAGAGGGCTCCGATTTGGTTTGTGTTGGCGCTTGCGCCAGGAGCTGGGGTTTCATGCCAAGCAGCTCGTCAATCGCGGCGCCCAGCTCACGGTCGAGCATGGCACCGCGGCCCCAGGTGCGCTGCACACGTGCCACTTCGTTGAATGACGCCAAATCATGCAGCGTGAGCGTCACGAAGCGGCTAGCACCCTCGCGCTCTACGCGGCCTGTGATCATACGTTTTGCGCCGAGCGCTGCGGCAATCTCTTGATAACAAGCAATCTCCACGCAGCCGCGCACGCGGGCTTTGGCACCGGCCCTGAACTGCAAGACTGGTGGGTAGATGGGCTGTTTGCCGCGCTCATGCAGAAGCTCACTCATCAGCGGCATCCAAGCGGCGTCGAGCTGCAAGCCCTGCCGCAAAGGCATGAGCGCAATGCCTTCTCGTTTGGGACCCTTCTTTTTGGCGTTGGTCACATCGACTACGATACGCGTGCCGCGCTTGGACAAGATCTGCACCTTCGCCACCCGCGGGTCGATCGTGCCGCTCTCTACGAGCGCGCGAAGATTCGTTTTCACTTGCGATGCAATCGCTTCGTCGGTGTCGCCACCTTTGGCATCTGCGGCGGCTTTTTCCTTTTTTGTCGCTGCTTCTTTGGCTGCCTGCGCCTCTCGCGCAGCAGCTTCTGCTTTTTTCGCAGCGGCCTCTTTGGCAGCCTGGGCCTCTTTGGCGGCCTCTGCATCACGCGCGAGTGCTTTCAAACGATCGGCCTCGGCGGCGGCGGCGGCCTCACGCTTGGCAGCTTCTTCTTTTGCCTGCGCAAGCTCGCGCGCCCGGGTCGCCTCTTTGGCGGCGGCTAGTGCGAAGCTCGAGTCCGCTTCATCGTCTGTCGCGTCCTGCACCACGCGCGCGATCGCTAAGGCATCGAGCAATTTGCGCGGCGGTGGATCTTTCTTCCCCGCCTGCACCCACGCCATGATCTCTTCAGCGGCACTTGTATCCGGCAGATATAATTCCGTGCCTTGTTCGACGCGATTGGGATTGTCACCAATACGCGCACGGTTCACTTCGTAGAGCGCCGGCCAATAGCCTTCGTTTCCATAGAGCTGCCACGCAAGCGCAGAAAGATGCGATCCTTTGGGAATGGCGATGGGCTTATCTGCCGAGAGATCCGCGAGCGGTGCGTTGACCACGTCCGAACCCGCTGCACTCGCAGCGAGCAGCGCTGGCGCCGCTTCTTCCACCTTTACAGGCGCCCCTTGTTCGAAGCTGACCACCACTTGGCCGTCGCGCTGTTTGCCCATAGCGGCCACCAGCAGGAGCGCATGCGAACCGGCCGGCACTTGGATCTTGTGACTGGTGACGGCGCTCACGAGCGTGACGATCTTGTTGAGCTTGCCATCGAGCGTGAAACGAATTTTGGTGGCTTTGCTCGTTTTGTCGCCGCGTTTGATCTCGGTCGTGACGGTGTTCGGTCCTGTGACCGCTATCGTTTTTGCAGTGATGAGATCGGCGAGCGCAAAACGCACGGCGGGTTTTGCTTCCTCCGGTGCGGAGGGACTCGGCGGGGGAGGCTCTACAGCAGGCGGCGGCGTAGCAACTACCGGCGGCGCTTGCGGGGGTGCAGGGGCACCAGGCACAGGCGGCGGGGCACTCGGCTTCGACTGAAACGTCAGGCTAACGCTACCATCGCTCTTTTTCCCAAACGCGCCCACCATTGTGATCTGATGCGCGCCAGCAGGAATGCTGAGCTCGTAGG
>JBIKMD010000055.1:0-10554 GCA_044359465.1 Myxococcota bacterium | reverse complement strand
AAGCACAGCGCCAAGGTCGGTGCAGACGGAACCGGTGACGATTTCAGTGGGGCAAGTGCCGCTACCATCACAGGACGCCGGAAGCTCCCGCACGCAGGAAAACGTTGGTGGGTAACACACGAAACCCGGCGCGCAGCGCCCTGCCGTATCGCAACCCTTCCCGTCCAAGTCGACGTTCGGTCTACGGCAACTTGCAAGCAAGCCCAGCCCAAGGAGCAGCCCAAGGACCGGGACACCACCAAGCCGCGGCATGTAGGAAAAGCGTGTCATCAGATAGAAATCATACCCCATTCCCACGCGGCCGGCTAAGCTCCCGGCGTCATGCCCTTTTTGATCGTGTTCTTCCTGATGCAAGCGGGAGAAACTCCCGCCACTGAGCCGGCCTCCGCTGCGGTAAAACGCGAGACTGCGCCCCTGTCTGAACGGTCGAAGCAGCTTCTTTCGTTTGGGCGTTCCATTGGCGCCAAAGGGCGATCGATTGAGAACCCTGGCGCCCTCGCGGCCTTCTTTGACCACTTGGATTTGCTCGCGGCGCGTCGTGCCAGCGAATCACTGAAAATTCTCACGCTAGGCAATTCCCTCATCTCTGCAGACAACGTGACAGACGTGGTGCGCGAACGTTTCATGGAGCGTTTTGGAGATGCCGGGCGAGGACTTGTAATGGTGGACCGTTTTGCGAACTACGGCCCTCGCACCCGCACGGGTTACGCAAGGCCAGAGACATGGAAAGCGTTCAACTTTGCAATTGGGGACAAGGGCCGCAACGTCTTTGGCTTGGCAGGGGTGCTCCACGAAGCAGCGCCTGGCGCGGTGACCGAGTGGCGTCTCAAGGGTGAAAACGTTGCTGAGCTGTTCTGGCTGGATCGAAAAGATGGAGCGGACTTCGATCTCAAAGCAGACAACACGCTGCTCTTGCATATTGAGGCCACCAAGACGGACGAGGCCAAACGGCTCAGCTTCAAAATCCCAGAAGGGACCAAGAAGCTCAGCTTGAGCGCGCCGCGCGGCCGGGTGTCCATCTTCAGCCTCAGCCTGGAGAAGGCGGCACCAGGCGTGGTGCTCGACACTGTGGGTATTCCTGCAGCGGAGGCGTCCACCTATCTTACGGTCAAAGAGCCGCTCCAGGTTGACCAGGTGATCGCGCGCAAACCGAAGCTCGTGATCTTTATGCTCGGCGGAAATGAAATTCGCCGCCTTGCGTTCACCCGTGCAACCAAGATCGAAATGCGCAAAGCAGCGCTTGAAAAAGACCTCGTCGACCTGATTGCGCGCATGAAGAAAGGCGCGCCGGATGCCGCCTGTCTGGTCGTGGGCCCGATCGATGCCGTGTACACCAACCCCGACTCACCCATGAAGCTCAAGACTAGACCGCAAACCGATGACATCAACGAGATGGAACGCAAAGTCGCGCAGGACCGCGGTTGTGCGTTCTTTGATCTTTATGCGGCTATGGGTGGCAAAGGCTCACTGGCCAAGTTCTACGCGCACGAGATGTTGCAGGATGATCTCGTGCATCCCAAAGGGCGCGGTTTCGATCTGCTCGGTGAGCTGATGGCTGACGCTCTTCTCAAAGCTTACGTGGAATCCGAACCCACGCAGATTGCAGTTCGCGCCCAGTGAACCGTAGTTTAAACGCCCCTCTCTCGCCGCATTCTACGCTCGGTGTAGGGGGCTGCGCGCGGGAGCTGTGGACCGTTACGCAGGATGCGGACATCGTAGATGCGCTGCGCATCGAGCCGAACGCTTTCATACTTGGAGGCGGCAGCAATGTGGTGTTCTCAGACGCGCCCTACCCCGGCATTGTCTTGCACATGGCGACACGGGGCATGCACGTGAGCGATCTTGGTGACAGCCTACTCTACGACGTCGCCGCTGGCGAACCTTGGGAGGACTTCGTGGCGCGCACGCTTGCGGATGGTTGCCAGGGCCTCGAGTGCCTGAGCGGTATTCCGGGCACCGTGGGCGCGACGCCAATCCAGAATGTCGGCGCGTATGGTCGTGAGGTGAGCGAGTTCATTCGTGACGTGGTTGTTATTGACCGCGTCACCGGTAAGCAACGCGTCGTCGCAAATGAAGCGTGCGGTTTTTCGTACCGGATGAGTGATTTCAAACGTACGCCAAGCAGCGTCGTCACCCGTGTGCGTTTTGTCCTGCGTCGTTCTACTTTATCTCTGCCGTTATTATACAAGGAGCTGGCGAACGCGATGGGTGCAAGCACCGCACTTGCGTCTCGAGTGCGCGACACGGTGATTGCGCTACGTCGCAACAAGGGCATGGTGCTCGACGCTCGAGACCCAGAGAGCCGTAGTGTTGGTTCATTCTTCATGAACCCTACGGTTGACGCCGCCACCGCCGACGCCGTTGCCGCACGTGTGCCGGGTGTGCAGATGCCCCGCTATCCTGCAGCAGACGACCGCGTGAAGCTTGCAGCTGGGTGGCTCGTCGAACGCGCCGGTTGCAGCAAAGGCGAAGCACTTGGCGGCGCTCGCATCTCGCGCAAACATGCGCTGGCGCTAGTGAATGATGGAACAGCGACTGCGGCAGACATTACTGCGCTCGCACGCTCGATTCGAGACCGCGTGCACACAGCCTTTGGGGTAACGCTCGAGCCAGAGCCCGTGTTCGTTGGGCACAAACTCTAAGCTTTCCGCCTTGCGTGGTCGCGCTTCCTAGCCGCAGGCTCGGCCTAAGCGTCCAGTCCGGCGCGCAGCTCTCGTGTCTTTTCTTCCACGGCACGTGCAGGATCTTTGGACTCGCGCATGACATCAATGAACACGCTGCCTGCGATGATGCCGTCAGCCACAGGCCCAAGCGCGCGCGCATCGTCCGCAGAGCGCACACCAAATCCAACACAAATGGGAACGCGAGACACTTTACGCATGGCGGCAACGTTCTTCTTCATCGCCTCTACGTCGCGCTCGCGGGTGCGCGTGCCAGTGACGCCAGCAAACGCCACAAGGTAAACGAAACCTTCTGCGCTTTTGCCAATCACCGTGCGGCGTGCCGGTGTTGCGTTGGGACCTAGCAAACGAATGCGAGGGAGATGCGCGCCATCAAAATCGTGGTCGTGGTCAGGCGGAGCATCCACAACCAGCATTCCATCCGCGGCGCAGCGTGCCAGATCACCGCGCTGCAGCGCCCGCAAGAAGGGGTTCGCGTAGCCAAAAAGAATGATTGGCGTCTCGGGCAACTTGGAACGTAAGCGTGCCGCCATGGCGAGCACATCGTTCATCTGCGTGCCAGCAGCGATCGCCCGTTGCATGGCTTTTTGGATAGAGGGCCCATCTGCGGAGGGATCCGAGAAGGGAACACCAAGCTCCAAAAAATCAGCGCCGCCTCGCACCGCCGCTTCGGCAGCAGCCTCACTCACGACCAACGAGGGATCACCCACCGTTAAATACACGCCGAGTGCTTTGCGTTTTCCAAGTCGCTCGAACATGCCGTTCAGGCGAGACTTCGCGTGCGCGTCTGCGATTGGCGTGATCGTTTTGGCTGCGGGTCTATGCGGCTGAGGTGCCTGAAAGGGTTTTTCGGCACGTGACCAGCGTGTCATGAGCGTGGGCATGTCTTTGTCGCCGCGACCAGAGAGGTTCACCAGGATCGTGTGGGACTTTGGTAGCGTCGGAGCAAGCGCAATGGCGTGCGCCACAGCGTGCGCGGATTCGAGCGCGCAAAGGATGCCTTCGTCTTTCGCCAGACGTTCGATGGCGTCGATCGCCTGCGTATCGGTGATTCCTACGTACTCTGCTCGGCCGCTCGTTTTGAGAAACGCATGTTCGGGACCCACGCCAGGGTAATCCAAACCAGGGGCGACAGAGTGTGCCTCGGCGACCTGCCCGTCTTCACTTTGCAACACTAACGTACGGCTGCCATGCAGAATTCCAACATCACCCGCGCACAGAGAGGCCGAGTGTTCACCAGAGAGGAGCCCCTGCCCTGCGGCTTCGGCGCCAATGAGTCGCACCTTTTTGTCTTTGATGAACGGTGCAAACAAACCAAGCGCATTCGAGCCGCCGCCAACACAGCCGATCACCACGTTGGGCGCTTTTTTGAGTTGCCGTTTGGCCTCCTCACCAACGATCGACTGGAAGGTCTTTACGATCAACGGGTATGGATGCGGACCCGTCACGCTGCCGAGACAATAGTAGGTGTCTTCGACGTTGCTCACCCAATCACGCAGCGCTTCATTGAGCGCGTCTTTCAAGGTGCGTGAGCCGCTCGTAACAGGGCGCACTTCAGCGCCGAGCAGCTTCATTCGAAACACGTTCAGTGCCTGGCGCTCCACATCGGCTTCGCCCATGTAGACTACACAATCAAAGCCAAACAGTGCGGCAACTGTGGCAGTGGCCACGCCATGCTGCCCTGCGCCAGTCTCCGCGATCATGCGCTTTTTCTTCATGCGTTTGCAGAGCAACGCTTGGCCCACACAGTGGTTGATCTTGTGCGAGCCCGTATGATTCAAATCTTCACGCTTCAAAAAAATCTTCGCGCCGCCGAGCGAGCGCGTGAGCCTCGTCGCTTCATAAAGCAACGACGGACGCCCAACAAAATCGCGGTTGAGTGCCGCCAAGTCAGCTTTGAATTTTTTGTCTTTGATCGCGGCGTTGAACTCGGCTTCAAGCGCGTTCAGCGCAGGCATCAGCGTCTCACCCACGAACTGTCCGCCAAACTCGCCGAACCAACCGTTTTTCTGAGTCATTGTGATCTCGCAGCGCCTACGAAGTGGCGTAGCAAAGTGTGGTCCTTCATGCCGGGCGTAGCTTCCACGCCGCTCGCGACGTCTACGCCAAATGGGCGCACGGTAGAGATGGCTTCTTGAACGTTGTTTGGCGTGAGGCCGCCTGCAAGCACTACACGCGTCTGCTGGGTGAGGGCGTGAGCGAAACCCCAATCCGCGCGTTTGCCTGTCCCACCGAGTCCGCCCACCGCATCGACAATGGCGAGGGAACCAAAGGTGTCAGCCGCGCTGCGTACCACTTCCACGCGGCGGTCTGGCGCTACGGCATCGGGCCAGGGCCAGGCGCGATCGCAGCGCTGAATGAGCCCGTTCGACGCGATGATGAAATTGGGCGGCGCCGTTCCCACCACCCACACGAGCTGAGCGCGATCACCAAGATACTGCGCGAGCGCAAGTGCACGTGTTTCGCTGCAGAACCGAGGCGAGCTCGGAACCAAGTTCAGACCAATGGCGTCCACCGATAGCGCGACGCACGCATCAATGTCTTCTTCGCGCGTCAGCCCACAAATCTTCACGTACATGCTGCGAGCCATTGTTTGAGTGTGGCGCCCGGGTTTTCAGTCTTGGCTAGCGCCTCTCCAACCAGCACACCCGCAGCACCAAGCCCTTTTGCCCAGCGGAGATCGTCTGCGCTGCGAATGCCGCTCTCAACGACGAAGCGTGTACCCGTTGGTAGCTTGGGTGCCAGCGCTTCGGCAAAACGCGGATCCACCACCAAGGATTCAAGATTGCGTTGATTGATGCCTAACATGGCGGAGTCACCAGTGAAGGCATCGCACTTAAACGCAGCGTCGAGCTCACGCTCGTCATGGACCTCAACGAGCACACTAAGACCACGCGTACGCGCATGCCAAAACAAGTTCGGCAATGCCTCGCCAGCGAAGGCGGCGATTAGCAATACAGCCGACGCGCCATGTGCGACCGCCTCATCGAGCTCGAATGCGTCGAGGAGAAAATCCTTTCTTAGGAGCGGGACAGCGCGCGCCGATGTCGCTTCGCTCACCTGTTCTAGGGTCTCTAAGCTGCCGCCAAAATGCGCGCGTTCGGTGAGCACGCTGAGCATGGCCGCGCCTCCCTCCACGAGCCCACGAGCCCACTCGCCTACCGGGTGATCGGCAATTGCCCCTTTGGACGGCGAGGCCCGTTTGATCTCGGCGATGACCGAAAAATGCGCCCAATTGAACGCGTGAGAATGCGGCTGCGAGCGCAGCGCACGCTGAGCGGCAGCCGCACGCCAAGCACCTGACGCTATAAGTGCTTGTTTTTCCTCGCGTAATTTTGTCAGGAACGACACGGGTCGCCCTTTGGCAGACAGATCTGACTCAATTTTGCAATCACCTTCCGCCCTGTGTTAGGCACGGCGCGCCTTAAGGTTCTTTTCCGATTCTCGAGGGTGAGTGTAGTGTCAAGCGCAAACGACCGCAAACAAGCCTTACTGAAGATCGTCAAGTCCGCGCTCGTGGCAATGGACCCAGAGTCCGCCACCAAGAGCTCCATCAAATTGAATGATGACACCCTGATGCTCGGCAAGTCCGCGCTCAAGCTTGGTGAGCTCGGCCGGCTACGCGTGCTCGCCATTGGCAAGGGTGCCGTGGGCATGGCCAAGGGCGCGAATGCCGCGCTCAGCACGATCATTGAAGATACCCTGGTCATCACCAACAATGCCGGCGGCAAGCACCCATTCAAGGTGATTGAAGCGCCGCATCCGAACCCTGGTGCTGACAGCGAAAAAGCGGCCAAAGCGGCCATCGATTTTGTGACCGGCCTTGGCCCGCACGATAAGGTGTTGCTGCTCCTCTCGGGCGGCGCATCATCGCTCGTGTGCCTTCCTCCAGACGGCGTCGATCTCCGCTCCAAGCAGAAAATGGTGGAGCTCCTTGGACGCAGCGGCGCGTCTCTCAGTGACATCAACATCGTGAAGAAACATCTTTCCGCCATCAAGGGTGGGTTCTTCATCTCAGCCGCCGCACCTGGCTCGTTGATCACGCTTGCGATGAGCGACACGCCGGGCGATTCGCCGGATGTGGTGGGCGCAGGCATTGCCAACTTCGATCAATCGACTTTTGCCCAGGCGCTGCAAGTGATCGAACGCAATGACCTGACCGCGGAAACGCCAAAGCCGGTCATAACCTATTTGCGCGCTGGTGCCGAAGGCAAAGTGGCCGAGACACCCAAGCCCATGCTCGGTCGTCAGGCGCCTCCGTTTTGGATTATCCGCTCGCCGCGTGACCTCATCAATGCCGCCTCGCGGGCGTGCACGGCTGTTGGCATGGCCACGCAGCTCCCCTTCCCGCTCGCAGATGGCCCCGTCGAAGAGGTGGCGCGCCGCTACACAGCTTGGGTGGCACAAGCGCGTTCACGGTTGATTCAACGGCCGCTCGTCATGATCGGCGGCGGTGAGCCTCGCATTAAGGTCACTGGCAAAGGCGACGGCGGTCGCTGTCAACATTTGGCCATGCTCATGGCCAAGGGCATCGCCGGACAAAAAGGCGCCACCTTCCTTGCCGTAGCGAGCGACGGAATTGACGGTCATGAGAGCGCCTCGGGCGCGATTGTCACCGAAACCACGGGCGAGAAAGCCAAAGAAAAAGGCGTCAAGATCGAGAAACACATCGAGAAGTTCGATTCTTTGAACTTCCACACCGAGCTGGGAACGCTGCTGCCAGGCAAAGCCGCCGAAACGGCCGTTGGCGACTTGCACTTGCTTTGTCTGGAACCAGGCTAAACTCTCTAAACGATGTCTGTCGAAGAACAACGGGTGCACGTGCGCGTGCTCGCGATGCTTCCGTGCTCGCTGAGTCTCGCGAGTGGCGAGCATACTGGTGTCGTGCTCGATATCTCACGCGGCGGCGCGCGACTCGAACTACCCAAGAACGTGGCTGAAGTGGGCGAGGTATTCGCGCTAGCGATCACCGTTCCAAACGTGGGCGACCCAATCACTCTGACGGCGGAGGTACTCCGAATCGAGCCCCGCCAGCACGGTGATTGTATGGGCGTGCGCTTCGCTTCGATTGATCCGAGGCTAGCCAAAACGCTCGTGCAGTACATTGAGAGCATTGACAACACTGCGGGTGGCGAGGCGCGTCGGCACCCCCGCTTGATGCGCCATCTCGAAGTGACCCTCACCACCATTGCTCAATTTCGTGCAGTGATGCGCGACGTTTCCAAGGGCGGAATGGGTCTGCTTTGTGATGTGCCCGTCGTGCTCGACGAAGCCATCAAAGTGGATGTCCAGGTGCCGAAACTGCCGCGCCTCGTGCTCCCTGGCCGCGTTGCGCATGTGCGTTCAGCGAGTGCCGGAAACTTCCGCGTGGGCGTGAAGTTTGATGAGCTATCGCCTGAAACCAAAGATCTGCTCAAAGCGTTTTTGAAGTCACTCGGCCCAGACCAAGATGACGAGGAGTGACTTGCGTCGCTCAGTGTTTGGCGTACTCGAGAAGCGCTTCAACACCATTGATTGCCCCGCTATGCGAGAGCGCAATAGTCTTCACTGAGAGCCCCTCGGACTTGATGCGCTCCGCCAATTTTTGAATCGACGCCTTGTTCTGCTGCAGATCTTCTGTGAACAACCACGGCGGATCCACGAGTGTGCCGTCTGGTTTGGACGTCAGACTGTCACCAACATAGAGCACTTCGTGACTCAGCAGAGCGGCGCTACCAGCGGTGTGACCAGGCAGTGCGTAGGGCATCACCTTTAGCTCACCAAGCTGTACCTCCACGCCGTCGCTCAACACCTTCGTGACTTTGATTGCTTTGTTCGGTTGAGCGCCCGCGAGTTTACCCATGGGGCTTTTGGCCGCCTCTTCCCCAGCCGCAAGCTTCACATCACCCGCAAAGGCATAGATGTCTGCTTTGGGAAACGCGCTGCACCCTGCGATGTGATCGGGGTGCGCGTGTGTCAGAAACACGGCGCGTACGGAGTCCAAGGTGGCGCCCCGCTTTTCCAAGGCCGCACGAATGGTTTTGGCCTCACGATCATTACCACAATCGATGAGTGCGTAGGTTCCGTCACCCACCGGGAGCATGAAGATGCCGACGAAGCCGTCGTTGATGAGCACAGCATGGTTGTTCATCACCGCACCGTCTTCTAGCTTCTTGTTCCCGACGAAGACGGAGGCGAAGAGCGCACCGAATCCCACAATGAGAAGAAGGCAAAAGCCTGCGAAATAGCGAAGGATACGTTTGGCTGTCACGAATGAACACTCCTCGAACCAACGGCAGACAGTTCCTGCGCAAGCCTCACACGTTATGGCGCGTCAGTCACGCATCGCACCACGAAGTTGGCGGTCTTGCTCACGCCAAAAAACTGTCCGTCGCTCATGCGAAGCGTCCACGCATTGTTCGGTGTAGCCGCGACGGTCGTCGCGCTCCAATAGACGCCGCTGGTGTTGCCGCTGAACAAGGGGTCCAACGCGCTCGAGGTGGCTCGGTAGTCGGCCAATGCAATGAGCTCACGAATCTCAGGTAGCCGCCAGTCGCTCGAACCCGCCAAGGTCAGCGTGTCGCAAGCAGCGAGCGCATTTTGCCAATTCATGTTTCCAACTTGCTGCGTTTGCGCCCAGCGGAGCCCTGGCTCAGGCTGCACCACAGTCCCATCGCCCATGTCGATGAAACTTTGCGCCGCGGTGGGGCCCGTTGCTCCGGCCGTGCCGCCTGCAACACAACGCGCGGCTGAAGCTACAGCGCTTCCCGTAAACCCACTCGCGCCGCTCGTTGGCAGGGAGCCATCAAAAGGAAGACGATACCCCTCCCCACTCCCGTTCAACGTTCTTGTCCAATAAGGCGAGGCAGCGTCCACCGCAAAAGGCGAACCAAGGTACGGAGCGGCGGCAGCGCTGAAATCATAGAGTTGGACGAGCTCATGAACGTCTGGCAGGCGCCAGGTGTTCAGCCCAGCAAAGTTGGTGCTTGCGAGTGTTGCGCAATAGGCCACCGCTTGCGCACGCGTGAAGCGAGAAGCCGTAGAGCCAGTATTCCCTGCTGCAAGACCATTTTGTTTTTCCCAGGTGAGCGGCGCATCGTTTACGACAGTCGTTTGATCTATGTATGCATGCGCCGCGCGCGCATAGTTGCCATCTTGTCCTGCGAACGCACCGGATGCCGTACAAGTGATGGCGGTACTGTTGTCGTAACAGAGCGGGCCTCCAGAGTCGTACACCACGCCGAGTTGTCCATCTCGCGGCACCACGGTGAAGCTTCGCACAGACGCACTCGCGTCCGTATTGCCGGCCAAATCTGTAGCGCGGACATGGAAGGTCTGTGCCCCAAGCGACAGAGAAGAGAAGAAAGCCGGGCTGGTGCATGACACAAAGGCTGGCGCCTGTGCGCCAGCGGTCAACGCGCACTCTAAAGTACACCCTGGTTCGTTGCAGCTGAAACCAAAATAAGCGGAGGTCGCACCAATATCTGACGCAGGCCCAAAGCTCAGGCTCGTGCTCGGCGGCGTCATGTCCGCCACCGTGATCTGACGCGTGGCCGGTGTGCTGTCGACGTTTACGAGGTCTGCGGCAGCAACACTGAAAACATAAGTCAGTTGCTCCTGTACTTCGAAGCTTTGTGGCGACTCACATGCAAACGGCTGGTACCCCTGCGCGACGGTACCAAACGAGCACTCGAACACACACGGCGGCTCGCTGCAGGCGAATGTGTAGACCACTCCGGTTGCAGCCACCGCGCCACTTGGACCGGAAGTCACCGTCGTTTCTGGCGGCGTAGCATCGACTCGCCAGGTCCAAGTTGCAGCGCTCGCATCGGCGTTGCCGCTTGGGTCCACGGCGTAGACGGCAAAGGTGTGCTCAGAATCTGAGAGGTTCTCA
>JBIKMD010000919.1:0-2987 GCA_044359465.1 Myxococcota bacterium | reverse complement strand
GAGTACGCTTCCGTTCCAGAATGGCTGGCGGGAGAAGTCCAACGCACGCTGGTTGGACAATCACTTGACCGACAGAAAGAAGTGTTTCCTGCGAACGATAGTGCAAACGCGAGACAGATTCTGGTCGCGCTTGCGGAACCCGCGCATCCAACCCTGCGAGTATTGGAGAATCGTCTTTCGCGAGACCAACTAGCGCAACAGTTGACCGACCGCGGGGCTAACTTCGTCCGATGCGAATATTCGCAGGTGGGCGTTTCCCTAATGCGTGCCGGCGAAGTGTCCGGACTTCCGGGTTTTGGTTCCGGATTCATTGCGCAAGACGAAGCGGCACAGCTTGTCTGCGAACTAGCACGCGGTGAGAAATCTCCATCTCTCGATGGGTGCGCAGCACCGGGGGGGAAAACCATCGCATTGGCCTCTCTTGGCCACTCGCCCATCACGGCTGTCGACGTTCACGAAGGCAGAGTGCAGCTACTTCAACGCAGTCTAGAATCAGCAGCAGTGTCTGGCACCGTCGTTCAAGCATCGATGGAGGCACCGCCATTTTCCGCGGAAAGTTTCGCCACTGTGCTGATAGACGTTCCTTGCACGGGATCTGGGACCCTGAAGCGCCATCCGGAGCTGCGCTGGCATCTGATGCCAGAAGACGTTGAGCGATTGGCAACCGTTCAACGCTCAATCCTCAAAGCCAGCGCGCCGCTCGTCAAAATCGGTGGGTGTTTGATCTATGCAGTCTGCAGCTTCATCCCTCGAGAGGGGCATGAGCAGATTGCTGCATTTCTTGCCGAGCATCATGATTTCGAGCTTGAGTCATGGCTACACACCGCAAACAGAATGCACGTGATGGATGGCTTTTTTGCTGCGAAGCTCAGGCGCAAGCGCTAACTATTCTTGGCCGAGTTGCTTCAACGCCTCACGCGCGACCGACGCTTCGTTACCATCGGGAGCCAAGTCCAAATACCGCTGATAGTGCTTTACTGCGTCTCGCTTCTGCCCGCGGCTACGAAATGCCTCAGCCAGGCCCATATGCGCATCACTGTAGCGGCTATTGGCCGCGAGGGCTTTTTGAAATTGTGCGATCGCATTTCCTGGCTGATCGCTGTCGATGTAACACAGCCCCAGTCCCGTGAGCGCTTCCGCATTGTCAGGCTTTAACTCCAGCGCCCGACCATAGAACTCCATCGCAAGCTTGACGCGCTCGGCGTGACGGGCGCGATTGGCGCGAGACAAAAGTTGATCAAACGTCTCAGGAGCCGCCGGACGCGTTTCTTCCTTGGGCGGTGGATCGCTCTTGATCGGGGTCTCTAGTATTTTTTTCAGAGCCAACGCCCTTGCGTGGTCTGGCGAACGCTTGAGTACCTCTTCGATCAGCGCCGCAGCGCGCACTTTATCACCCTGTTTTGCCGCGATCTCGGCAAGGCGGTACCTGGCACCAACATGGTCCGCGTCGTGATCCACAGTTTGCTGAAAAGCGGCCTTAGCCGCATCCAGAGCGGTGTCATCGAGACGCTTCAACTTGCCGACCGAGTAGAGGTACTCTGCGTTTTCGGCCAACGTTAGGGTCGCCTTCTCGGAAATCCCACGGAACGCCTCTTGCGCGTTGGTTAGTGCGTAGTAGCGCGCGGCGGCGAGCAGACCGTCCTTTTCCGCTTTATCTAGCTCCATTGTGCGCTTCATGTACGCAAACGCTCGTTCGGTCTTCACGGCGGCGTCAGCCTGCTTCTTTCCTAGCTCTGTAGCCAAAGCAGTAATCTCGGACGGAGAGATTTTGCCTTTTCCCGCAGCCGCTGCCTTTAGGTTTGCATCTATTTGCAGACTTTCATCGCGCGCCAACTCGGCCCATTCACACAATGCGAGCGTGGCTCCCGCAAGCGCAGCTGTGCTCGTAGGCTGCAAGGTTAGTGCCTTCTCGAACTCTTGCTCTGCAACGAGAACGCTAGCGGGCGTATCCTTGTGCAATTCCTTGTAGCCACTGGCGATGTGCTTCTCGGCGATAGCACTGCTCGACAGTGCCGCAGGTTGAGAAGTGACTGGCACCTGACGGAACGCAGCGGCGATCTGTTGCCTGAACAAGACCACACACACGATGATTGTGACCGCAAACACGGTGATTGCCGCGATGAGCCCAAGCGACGAACGGCGCGGCGAATCATCCACTGCATCGAGCCGTGAGACGGAGGCTTCGGCGTTTTGTTGTTGCGGAACAATCGCCGCTTGCTCGGCCACCTGGAAGAAGCTTGCTAGTTCAAGAATGTCACCAAGGCGTTTCCAGGTTTCGCCAGTCTTAGAAATCTCATCGTCACGCGTGACGCGGCGCTCGACAATCCAGCGCTGTAAGGTCGTCAGTTCTTTGAACTTGAACACCGACCCGCTGGCTTGACGAATCATCCAATCGCCAGTCGTGGGTTGTTTGGTGCTCGGCGCTGAGCGAGCCACGCGGAACACGTGACCACAAGACGTGCATTTGACGCTCACGCCTTGAGGCGTCACTCGACTGTCATCGAGCTCATATTCTGAATTGCACTTGTCGCAGCGAACATCCATCCGAGCGGAAGTGTAGGCGGTTCAAGCGCTTGCACCAAGATTTTGTGAGGAGGTGCCAGACACTTCGAAAAACTAGGGATTGGCCTCGCGTAACTGCTGCGTCAGATGCATCGAGCAGAACTTGGGTCCACACATGGAGCAGAAGTGGGCTGACTTGGCACCGTCGGCCGGTAGCGTTTCGTCGTGAAACAACCTGGCCTTGTCTGGATCCAGTCCCAAGCGGAATTGGTCTTCCCAGCGAAACTCAAATCGCGCACGCGACAGGGCGTCATCTCGCGCTTGCGCAGCCGGGTGTCCCTTCGCCAAGTCTGCAGCGTGCGCTGCAATTTTGTAGGTGACCACCCCCTCTTTCACGTCATCTCTATTTGGCAAACCCAGATGCTCTTTGGGCGTGACGTAGCAGAGCATCGCGCAGCCAAACCAGCCGATCATCGCTGCACCAA
>JBIKMD010000920.1:0-2987 GCA_044359465.1 Myxococcota bacterium | reverse complement strand
GAGCTGCCAACGAGTTGTCCGCAGTGAGCAGAAAAGCACACATAGACCCTCATGGGCGACGTGGTGACCGCCACTGCAACACGATTCGTTCAATTTTCGGCCTGATACCTGACCAGCTCGCAGCTACGCTTGAGCCATGACCTTGCTTTCATCAAGTTCAACTCGCTGGCTTGGCGTCTGTGTGAGCCTGCTTGCAGTCGCCTGTACTGTGCCCGAGCAAAACGAGCGCCCTGTGCCTGCAGAGCGCCCGCGTCTGACGCCTACGCTGCCAAACATAGCGGCGCTCGACCAAGATGGCGATCACATTGAGGACCGCATTCTCCCTGGCCTCCAACGTGACGATCCACTCCTCACTGTCGAAATCGTGCTGAACCGCCCAGTGGATCCTACAGACCTCGATGCGTTCAGCAGCGCTGGAGGTACGCCAGGCTTTGTCTTCAGGCTCGTGAGCTACGGCTTCCTTGGCAAGATTCCGCGCTCGCGCATTGCCGAGCTTCCGCATGCGCTTGGGAACGCGCTGCATTTGGTTGCGCTACCTCCAGACATCGCACCCACTAGCGATCTCGAAACACGCGTCATTCGTGCTCGCCAGGCGTGGCCCACGACGCGTGGCGGCACCATTCCGGTCACCAGCGCTAACAACACGATCGCCATCTTCGATACGGGCATCGACGACACCCATCCTGACCTCGCGGGCCGCGGTGTGTTTTGGAAGGACTACACCAGTGACGCACACCCGAGTGCTGCCGATCTCAATTCACACGGGACGCACGTTGCGGGCATCGCGCTCGGTAGCGGTGCGGCCTTCGCGAGCGGGCCGAGCGGTACGCTTCGTTACACGGACTTTGGATCACTAGAAGGCGCAGCACCCGGGACCTTTGGTGGGAGGCTCGTCTACTTCCCGTTTGCGGTGACCGCCACGGCGCGGGCAAAATTTCAAGGCGGCTACCAAGCCAAGCTGCAGCTATTCACCGTTGCGCCGGGCACCCCGTTCTGGACCCTGCTCGGCGAAAGCGTCGGCAACAGCCCGATGGCAGCACTCCCGTCCATCTCCATTGCAGCAGAAGGAAAATTCATCGCCAAACTAGAGCGCACGGTTGGACCAGCGGGAGGCCCAATCGGGCGCTACGCCATCGCGCACAAGATCACGGGTTATCCCGCTTCAGCAGACGCTTATCCGGTCATGAGTGGTGTCGCGCCTGGCACGCGCTGGTACGCGGGTAAGATCTTCCGCGACGATTTGACGCCGGACGGCACCTGCCTCGCCGTCGCGCTCGAAGAAATGCTGCAGCAACGCGAAACCTTGCGCGTGAAAGTGGCCAACTTGAGCATCAGCTCTTCGAGCCCGATCATTGCGGCGAAAGCTGCAACGGTTGCGGATTATGGTGTGGTCGTCGTTGCGAGCGCCGGTAACGGAGGTCCACAAGGCGAGATCGCAGCACTCGGCTTGCAGAACAGTTTGATTACCGTGGCCGCATCGACCGCGTTCAATCAAGTGAGCGTGTACAGCTCGATTGGCCCAGCCGCACCAACGGGTGGACAGGTTCTCAAACCAGATATCACTGCGTCGGGCGGCTCAGCGGGGGCTCCGGTCCTGTCCGCAGACACGAATGATGGCGATGGATTTGGTTACGCTGACGCAGAAGCGAACGACTACTTACCGCTGCAAGGCACCTCTATGGCGGCGCCAATGGTCTCAGGCGCCGCTGCGCTCGTCATCGATGCCATGGAGCAAGCGGGTCACGTGTGGGATTTCAATTCTGCGGGCAGCACGCTGCAAGTGAAGAATGTGCTCCTCGCTACCGCCACCGAAACCAACACGGGTCGCGAGGGCAATGGCGCAAACGCACCGTCGCTTGGACGTGCTGCAACACCTAAAGATCGTGCGGAAGGTTACGGCATGCTCTACGTGGACGCTGCCGTCGAAGCGGTCACGCTCGCCTTCGTGAGCCCGCTGAGCGGCAGCGTTGCGCCGAGCACCATGCCGCAGTGGGAGAAACGGGCGTGGGCACGCCGTGTGACCCTCAGACAAAACGGTAGCGTGCAACTGACGCTGGACGTTCCAGCGAGTGGCGACTTCGATCTGTACCTCTACGCCTCGGTTCCCGATCTGAACGGCGAGCCCGTCATTCTCGCATCCAGCACCAACCCGGCGATCGGCACAGCAGAAACCATCGCGTTCACATCGCCGATGCCGCAAAGCGCCATTGTTGTTGTCAAACGCGTCAGCGGGACCGGAACCTTCAATCTTGCCGGCACTGTCAACTTGCCACCCACAACACCAGGCGTGCAATTGCTCACCTCGGCCGCGCTGACCTCGGATGCCGGCACTCCGTCATCCTCTGAGTGGGGAGAGTATGTGCGCTTTAGCTACGTTGCACTCGGTGTGACTGGGCTCGTGGAACCCACAGGCACCGTCACCTTCAACACGACGGGGATGCTGGTGCCCGGCGGTCCCGCGACCGGCGGCACCTTCGGTTCAGCGTCGCTCGTTCCCGGTGGCACGGGGTGCACCGGGCAAACCCTCCCCTGCTCGAGCGCAGAGTACACGACCGCCAACTTGGTCCCCACAGGCGCAAGCGCCACGCTGAACCACAGAATCACCGCATCCTACGCCGGCGACGGTTTATATGCGCCAGAACCAACAACCTATCTGAACGGTGTGACGACAAAAAATCACACCGTCAAACCTCGCGTCACCAGCCACATGACTTACGCGCAGAGCCCACCGAACAATTGGTTTTTGTACAACACGGTGCTCACGAAGATCTCTACCGTGAACCTGGGCTGTCCGGCGGGTCGCACCTGCATCACCCCGCCACCCTCGCCTACGGTGGGGCTCATCCAGTACGATTCTGTTTCCGCGACGAGCCAAGCAATCTGCGACAATCCACGCAGCGGCAATTTGCGTTTTCTCGACGCCAATTGGTCAACGACATGTCGCCACGAGATCTCCAGCAACACCACGTCCTTTACGCTGAGCGAAA
>JBIKMD010000921.1:0-2987 GCA_044359465.1 Myxococcota bacterium | reverse complement strand
AGCAGTATGATCCTTTGACGGCAGCGTGGACCACGCTCACGCTCGCCGCGTCCGCTCCACCGACTCGCTACCGCAGCGCAGCGACGTACGACAGCGCACGACGACGCGTAGTGATGTTCGGCGGAAACAATGGCGGATCGAACAATGACACTTGGGAGCACGACGGGCGCAATTGGATCGCCGTTCCCACGCCCACAACCCCTGTGGGCCGCAACCTGCATGCGCTGAGCTTTATGCCAAGCAGCGCGCGCACCGTCATGTTCGGCGGCTACGACGGCGCAAGCTACCGCGCTGAAACCTGCCTCTATGATGGCGGCGATTGGTCTTGCGCACTCATAGCGGGTCCCAGTGGCGCATCGGGTCCGCTCGGCCGCGCCATTCACACCATGACCTACGACGAACGGTCTGCCTCGATCCTGATGTTTGGAGGCGAAATTGCTCCAACGCGCCTAGATGAAACATGGACCTTCGACGGAACGCACTGGATCGAACAGCATCCCGCAGCGAAACCACCTGCGCGAACCTTCGCAGCCATGGCCTATCACGAAGCGCGCGCTCAATTGCTCATGTTTGGCGGCGGCAATGCGAGCGGAACCATCTCGGGTTACGACGATCTTTGGGAATGGACTGGCACGAATTGGATTGCACGAGGCACCTCACCAGCAGCGCTCGGCGGACGCAACGATGTGTCGATGGGGTATCTACCTCGCATGCAGCGTCTCGTCTTGTTTGGTGGACGCGTAGATTTTGGCACCGTGACTCTGAACGACACATGGGAGCTTGCTGCAAGCGGCAGCTTCACGCCCACCCGTCTTCTTGGCTTTCCTCCACCCGCGCGCATGAATCCTGCCACGTTCATCGATACCGACACATCGCACGTAGGCATCATTGGCGGCTATTACGACACCGATGGCAACAGCACGCTCGAAACTTCTAACGACCTGTGGCGTTTTTCCTACACGAGCGCGACGCCCGATGAAGTGTGCACAGACGGCATCGACAACGACGGTGATGCACTAGTCGATTGCGCCGATCCCGATTGCACGCGCCGCAACATCTGCAAACCCAACGTTTGCGCCGACGGCAGCACCGAACAGACCTTTGCGCCTGGCCTTTATGGCTGCGGCGGTAGCGTCATCTTCGCCAATCGCCGCACGCTGTGTAGCGCCATTGCACGCGTGTGCACGGCCACCGAGTGGGCGGCACTCAGCGGCACCGTGTTACCAACCAACAACTATTGGACTAACGATGCACTTCGCTACAAGCCAGGGGCCTGCGCCGCAGGTGTCATCACGGGCCTAACGACGTGTCCGTCAACCTCATTCACCGATCCCATGCGTGTGTGCGGCGCCGCAACGGATGCGTTTGGCAACACCTGCGGCACCATGGGTTGCGGGCTTGGTACACCCACGCCGAATGAATCACTCGGCGGCTGCGTTGGGTCGATTGCATCCGTGACGGCCGGCACTCTATGCTGCACGCGATGAGCGTGCCCAAAGAACCGAGCAACGCAGCGCCCAAATCACTCGCGAACGGAACGTCCTACTACGATGAAGGTGAAGGCACGCCGGTCATCGCCGTTCACGGCCTTCCTGGGTCTGGGCGCGATTTTCGCTGGCTCGCACCGGTCATGCGCGGGCGCTTCATTCGTATTGATCTACCTGGGTTCGGCGGCACGCCGCTCTCGCTCATGCCGAGCACACGCATTGAAGATCGCGCACGTTTTGTTTTGGATCTGGCAAATGCGCTCGGGCTCGAACGTTTTCATTTGCTCGGACACTCGATGGGAGGCTGGGTCAGTGCGCGCGCGGCAAGCCTTGCAGGTCCGCGCGTGCAATCCCTCTCGCTGGTCTCGTCGATTGGCCCAAGGCCGCATCGCTTGTACCGCAAGCTAGGACCCATTTGGCACGCGGTCCCTTTCATTCGCGGACGCTGGCTGGAACGCGCAGCGGATCCTGTTCTGACGCGTCTATTCGAGAACGGTGGCTTTCGCGGTCCATACCCGCGCGGCGCCATGCTGCATACGTTGCGCTGCATTTACGGACTCGATTTTGCCGAGCACGGACGCGTCGTCGCATCGCTCGAGGTACCAACGCTCGTCGCCTATTGCGAAAACGATCCGCTGATCGAAGTGCCCATCTTTGAGGAGCTGCAGGCGCTCGCAAAGCCCGGCCCACGTTTGCGCTATGCGGATGGTGCGCACAATCCGCAAAAAGCGCACGCCGTTGAGCTCGGCGCGGCGATCAGTGCCTTTGTGGCGCAGCCGACGAAGCAGGGCTGAGCGTTTGTGTCTCCCACCTTGTACGATGCTTCTCTATAGCGCCGTCGTGCTCTAACGCTCCCCGCCTCAGCCTTTCGTCGTCAACGCCTCGCCCATCTTGAGTTCCGTGCCTGGGGGCACCGTTGGCAGCGCAATGCTGCCTTTCTCGAGCACCATCACGACAGTAGACCCCATGTGAAAGATGCCAAGCTCCTCGCCTTTATTCACGGCGAGCGCATAAGTCTTTTCAACTTTGGTCGTACCGCGATTGGTGATGAGCGAGCTGTCGTAAGCGAAAGTCATTTCACCTACGCAGGTTGCACCCACCATACACACACCAACCAGACCGAACGCTGGGCTCTTCACCCAGGTGGTCAGCCGTTCATTCTTGCAGAACACGCCGTCGAACTTGTTGATCGAAGGAATGTTCACGGGAAGCAGTTGGCCTGGAATGTGATCAGCCGCAACGATCTCACCAGACACCGGCGAATGAACGCGGTGGTAGTGACGCGGGCTCAAGTAGATGGTGATGAAGATACCGTCGTGAAATTTCTTCGCGAGCGCATCGTTCTGCAGCAGCTCGCCTACCGTGTACTCGCGGCCTTTGGCTTGAATGCATTTGCCATTGGTGATCACGCCGTACTCGCCCATCACACCATCGCAAGGGCTGACGAAACGATCCGGACGCGTATCATTCTTGCGAGCGCCACGCCTCAGCCGGCGAATG
>JBIKMD010000922.1:0-2987 GCA_044359465.1 Myxococcota bacterium | reverse complement strand
CCTATCTGCTCGCGCTTGCCGTCGGCAACATTGCTGGGCGCGACCTCTCAGCGCGGTCGCGCGTCTATGCTGAGCCGCAAATTCTGGACGCAGCGTCGCACGAGTTTGCAAACGTCGAAAGCATGATTGTGGCGGCTGAGAAGCTGTTTGGAGAGTACCCGTGGGAGCGCTTCGATCTCCTCGTCATGCCGCCTTCCTTCCCGTACGGCGGCATGGAGAATCCTCGGCTCACCTTCCTCACCCCCACCCTCCTTGCGGGCGATCGATCGCTCGTGAATGTGGTCGTGCATGAGCTGAGTCATTCGTGGACCGGCAACCTGGTCACCAACGCCACGCTCGAAGATTTTTGGTTGAATGAAGGTTTCACAGTTTATGCCGAACGCCGCCTGCTCGAAGTCTTGGATGGCGCCGATGCCGCCGCGTTGCATGCAGCCATCTGCTGGAGCGGCTTAGCGGAAGACATGGATCGCTTGGGGCGCACCTCGCCGCTCACTGCGTTATGCACTCGCCTCGAAGGTGTAGACCCCGATGACGTGTACTCGCAGGTGCCCTACGAGAAAGGGTGCCTCTTCCTCACGCGCATAGAACAAGCCGTTGGCCGGCCCGCGTTCGACGCCTTTCTGCGCGAGTATCTGAGGCGCTTTCGCTTCACCTCCATCACTACCAAAGATTTTCTCGCGTGCCTCACCGAACAATTACCCGGGATTGGCAGCAAGGTAGATCTGCACACCTGGTTACATCTGCCGGATTTTCCCGCCGATGCTCCGCGCGCGACGAGCCGCGTGCTCGAGAAAATCGAAGGCTTGGTGCGCGGCTGGCGACCAGAAGAAGCAGCCTTACGCGCGCTCGATGCACACGAATGGCAGGTGCTACTCCCACGCCTCTCGCTGCCGGCAGAAGAGTGGCGCTGGCTCAACGAGCGGTTCGCGCTCGCCGCAAGCACGAACGCAGAGATCCGCGTGGCCTTCCTGACCGGCGCGCTCAAAGCGGGCGAACATTCGGTGCTGGCGCAGGCAGAACAAACACTGATGAACGTGGGGCGAATGAAGTACTTGCGGCCGCTCTATACGGCACTCAAGTCAATGCCGGATGCGAAGCGCATTTTCGAAGCGGCGAAACAGGGCTACCACCCAGTGGCCCGGCAAGTGATGGCCGGTGTGGTGTCTAACGCCTAGTCCGTTTGTTCCCAGGCTGCGTGCACCGCGTTGTAAAGCGCGTCCACTTCAGCGTCGTTCCCGGTGTTGCGCTGCGAAAAGTACACCACGTTGAGCGCTTGGTACTCACCCGGATACTTGGCCACTAGATCCATCGCATCAAGCGCGACCGTGAGTGGCATCGGCTCACCGCGCACCATGGCTTGCGCAAAACGTAGGATCATCACCTTGAGCGGGTGCTCAAAGAGCCGCGCCCAGATGTCCAGAAGAAGAAGGACGGTCTCTGGCTCTACTTCGAGCTCCGCCGAGCGAGGACGCACCGCAAGCTCGTAGGGAATGGTAAATGCGGCATTGGAGGAAATGGAGCACGCACGCTTCATGAGCGAAGCAGCGGCTTTGGCATCCTCGTACGGGAACTTGGCGTCTACATCACTGATGAGCTGTGCTTCTTCGGACCGCGTTTCCATTGCCCCCGTGTCTAACTCAGAAGCGTGCGCGAATTCCACCGTCCACGGACGCTTGTGTGGTCCACCAATGTGGCTTGAAGCCAAGCTGGGTGGTGAGCTGACCAAGCAAAGAACGCGGGTCAACGCTGAAACGATCCGCGGCAAGATCGAAGGAACGACGGCGCGCCTCGCCCTCCATATGCACTTCCATAGTCTTCCCGGTGGGAGAGAACCCCGGAAAATCGGTCTCTTGGGCGCCGATCGATGTGGGGCGGCGGCTGTTCTCACCACGCATCAGCATCAGCGTGGGGTGTTCCGGGTCGCCAATGACGACTCCAGCGGCTCCGCTTTCGCTCGCGCGCACGTCAATGGTGGCGCGTTCGTAAGGGATGCCAAACGACTTCCCAATCTTTTCGAGAATCCACTTGTCGGCGACGGTCGCCAAATAGGCTTGGCCAGGCGGACCACCGTCCTGCTTTCGCGCCACGACAGACAGCCAGGTCTCGGTGCCTTTCATGAGCCCGCCAAAAAAACGATAATGAATCGCCGCAACACTCACCCGGGCGCGTCCGTCTTTCGTCGGCACAGGAACGAGTCCAATTGGTTCTAGTAACTTGGTCGCAGCGGCCAGATCACCGAAGCCTTCGAGCTCCACAGACGGTGAGTTCGAAAATGGAAGAATGGTGAAGCCACGGCGTTGCTCATGAGGCGTGCGCAGCGGCGTAAACGCGGTCGTTTGCAGCGCACTTTCATCAGCAGTCGCAAAACCACGGCCAGCCGCAGGTGCAGAGGAAGCGGGCGCTTCTGAGACGTGTTCGGTCTGCCGTGAGGCGGCGGAGGGAGTAATACGGATGCCCATGTAGCAACATCGGCAGAGCCTCGGCTGCAGTTGTCGCTTGCGCTGGGTGTAAAGCGAAATTGACTATCGGCGAAACGGGCGAATCGGGCACCAAAAGAAGCCGAATCGCGAACATTATTTCATGAAAGCAGCCGGCAAAAGTCCAATCGCGTCAGCCCAAGCCCTCGCCGCCCCTGTCAGTCAAGAAGCAGATTTGGAGGCAGCGCATGACGCCGAAACCGAAGCAGCCCCCGAAGCGACGGCAGCGAGGTGCCCCATCCCTCATGAATGGATGGCCAAGATTGGGCTCATCAAAACCAAAGAGCCAGCGATGCCCGGCGCAAAGTACGATCTCAAACAGATCAGCTGTCCTTATTTGGCGACCCAGGTGAACACCGGCCGTCTAGAACCGGATACCAAGACCGGTTTCATCAGTAATGAAGCCGCCAAGCAGAACCTCAAAGACAACGGCTTCGATGAGGGAGGTGCCAAGTTCTTCGTCGATGCCGCGGACAAAGCAGACGCGCATCCAAATGGCTTTAGCGTATA
>JBIKMD010000918.1:0-2988 GCA_044359465.1 Myxococcota bacterium | reverse complement strand
CGCCATGATTCGTTTGCTCAAAATCGATTTGCTGCACGCAACGCGTATCGATTTTTCGGACTATGACGCCACGGCTGTCGTGGATACGCAGCCAGGCGCACGCAATCACAGCCTGCCGCTCGACCGCGTGCCAACCATCGTGCTGGACCACCACCCGCCGCGCGACGAATCAAACGCCGCCGAGTATTCGGACGTGGGCGGTGACTACGGTGCGACGACGACAAAAGTGCTCGAGTACCTACGCGCTTCGCACACCAAGATTGACGAAGCACTCGCCACCGCTTTGTTTTACGGCGTCAAGAGCGACACGCGAGATCTTGGCCGCGAATCGAATCAGGCAGACTTCACCGCGTACCGATTCTTGATCGATCACGCAAACCTCCCGCTAGTGAGCGAAATCGAGCATCCGCAAGTGCCGCGTGAGTACTTCCGCGCCATGGTGGACGCCTTCAAGCGCGCCCGCGTGTTCGATTCTGCAGTGGTTGTGAATCTGGGTGAAGTCTACACGCCGGATTTGTGCGCCGAGCTTTCCGACCGCTTGCTACAAGCAGACGGAATCAAATGGTCACTCGCGCTGGGCATTCACGCAAACCAGCTCTATGTGTCCATTCGAACGCGAGACAAACGCCGCAACGCTGGCAAATTGATCGCAGAAGTCATCACCGAACGCGGCATGGCCGGCGGTCACGGGTCCATGGCTGGCGCGCGTCAGCCGCTCATTGGCCAAGGCGCCCGCGCGCGCAAACAAACCGCCGCTGACGTCATTCGCCGCTTTCTCAAAGCCCTCGACGTAGGGAGCAACGTAGAAGGCGAATCGCTGATCTCGTCGTGAGTGCGCCGCGCATTTACGCGGACCACAACGCGACGTCCCCCTTGCTCGAAGCGTTGCGCCCACGTGTGGCTGCGTTGTTCGACACACCGCTCGCCAATCCTTCGTCGCTTCATGCTGACGGCCGCGCTGCACGGGCTGCCATCGATCGCGCACGTGAGAGCGTTGCCGCGCTGTGCGGCGTGCAGCCAGCGCAAATCGTGTTCACCGCAACGGCCACCGAGGCCAATGCCTTGGCGCTCAATGTCGAAGTGCAAACCATTGCATCGAGTGCCATTGAGCACCCAAGCGTGCTTGAGACGCTCAAGCGGCGCTCAAACGTTACCTTCGTGCCCGCCAGCCGTGATGGTCTCACGCAGCCCTTTCCGCGCGCTGATCTGAGTGTCCTCGTCTGGGCGAATAACGAGACGGGGGTCGTGCAGCCCATCGCTTCTCTTGCCGGCCGAAAACACGTCGATGCCGTTCAAGCCTTAGGCAAGCTCGACATCGTGATGGGCGGCGCAGACACCTACGCCATTTCAGCGCATAAACTAGGGGGCCTACCCGGTGCGGCAGCCCTGGTGATCACGGGCGAAGCCCCAAAAGCACTTTGGCGCGGAGGAGGCCACGAACACGGCCTACGTGGCGGCACAGAGAATCTGCACGCCATTGTGGCGTTTGGTTGGGCGGCCGAGCTTTGGCGAGAACAAGGCGCGACGTTTCGCGCCAACATGCGTGCAGCACGCGACGCCTTCGAAGCGGCGCTGCACGGCTTCGACCATGCCGTGATTGGTGCGCAAAACGAACGCCTACCGAATACCTCTAATGTGCTCGTGCCTGGGCTGCGCGGAGAAGCGCTACTCAGCGCGCTCGATCTCGCGGGGGTTGCCGTGAGCCACGGGTCCGCCTGTGCAACGGGGTCGCTCGAGCCCTCGCATGTTCTGCTGGCCTGCGGTTTCAGCGAAGATGAAGCACGCACAGCGCTGCGCGTGTCTTTCGGCCCCATGTCGAGCGCAGAAGAAGGCCGCGAAGTAGCGACGCGTCTCCTGACCTGTGCAGCGCGCTTGCGCAGCGCACGCTAGACAACCGCGCTGTCACTCTAAGCCGCAACGGACACTCGGCGAGACTCACATCGCCGTGACGTCTCGCTCCTGGCGAACCACGTGCACAATGTGAATCACCTTCTCGTCAACGCGATAGAGAATACGAACCGGAGCAACCACCAGCTCACGATAGGGACTCGGTGATAACTCTGGAACTTTGCGGCCAAGCATCGGATGCGTGCGTAATTTTCGAATTGCAGTGAGCGAGCGTCGATGCAACTTGGCGGCTGCCAATGGCTTGTCGGCAGCAATAAAAAAGAGAATGTCGTCCAGATCATCGAGCGCGGACTGCGCCCAAACGATTCTCAGCGCCATTTTGCCAAGCGTTTTTCTGCTTCGCCCTGGGTGACTGTTCTTCCATCACGAATCGCGCGTTCGCCGCGAGCGATACCTTCGAGCAGCCGTATTTTTCTTTGTAAACGCTCGTAAGCTTCGCTGCTCATCAATACGGCTTTGCGCTCACCATGCTCTGTAACGAAAAGAGGATCGTCGCCGAGAGCGTCTATAATCTCGGTTGCGCGACGTTTGATCTGAGTAACGCCAATCGCCATAGTGATACTCTTGTATCACTCTTTTTCGGAGTCGGCGAGGTGACTATTACAGCAGGCCATCACCAACAAAACCCTGTTCGGCTGCCAGCGAAAGCCTTCGCGGGCGATAGCGTTCCATGTCTTCAGGCATGGGCGCATCGAACACGAGCTCGCCACCCTCCGGCGACGGAATGGCGAGCTGCGCCGCGTGGAGCAAATGACGATGTGCGCCCGTGGCCGCGATGACATTTTCCGTGGCGCCTTCATCTGCGGCTTCGCGGAAGATGGCTTCGTCCACTCCGTAGAGCTTGTCGCCCACGAGTGAATGCCCGAGCGCCCACATGTGCACACGAATCTGATGTTGGCGCCCTGTCTCCGGCTTGCAGCGCACGAGCGCCGTGTCGCGATAGCGTTCGAGCACTTCCACGTCCGTGACCGAGGGCAGACCGTAGTCATCGATTCGCATCTTCACTTTGAGCGACGATTTATCATCGAGCATCATCGGTAGCGTCACGCGCTGAAAATCGAAGTCTGGTACACCGCGCAC
>JBIKMD010000917.1:0-2995 GCA_044359465.1 Myxococcota bacterium | reverse complement strand
GAAACCACTGCTCCTGCTTGCCCTTGTCTGTCTGCCGATCGCGTCGGCAGACGCAGCCAAAAAGAAGAAGCCGCCGGCAAGCCAAAACCTGGTGGAGCTAGTACCGGATTTGGTGCCGCAGCAACCCAAAGATGCAGAAGGCAAAGCGCTGCCTAAAGAGGCCGAAGCGCCTCCGGAAGACGCGCCCTACAAGGGCTGCATCGACGCCAAAGGTATTGCCGTGCTCTGGCGTGAAGACCGCGGCATTCGAGACCTGGCGCAAGCGCTGTTCGACAAACAAGGTCGGCCCACCGTTGAGCACAATCCATCGCGCATGAAGTATTTGAACGAGCTGACGCGCACCTTCTTCTATGCGCACGAATGTGCCCACCACGCGCTTGGGCATCTGTACGGCGCGGTGCAGGGCGTGGACAAAGAGCAACAAGCCGACTGCTGGGCAGTGCTGACCCTCAAAGAAAATGGCTCGCTCGGTGAGGAAGGTCTGGAGACGATTAAGCAAGACCTTGGCACAGTGGCTCGCGCAGATGTGAATCATTCCGCGGGTTTACGCCGAGCCTCTAACCTCAAATGGTGTTTGACCGAGCCCCTCCCGCAAGCGAAGATCGCCAAGTAGACAAGCGCGCCAGAGTTCGTTTAAGGGTCCGCGGCTTATGACTACGAAGTACCGCGTCGTCGTGGCTGATCCACCTTGGGCGTTTTCAGACAAATTGAAAATGTCAGACGTCAAACGTGGCGCCGAAGCGAATTACCGCACGCTGACCATCAAAGACATTGCAGCGCTTCCTGTACCAGACTGGTGTTATGCGGACGCGTTGCTCGCGCTTTGGGTACCATCGAGCCTGCTCGCTGACGGAATGCACGTCATGGAAAAGTGGGGCTTTGTTCAGAAACAAATCTACACCTGGGTGAAGACGACCAAGAACGGCGGCATCGCCTTCGGCATGGGACGTCAATTCCGCGGCGCCACCGAACACGCGCTGATCGGTACCCGTGGGCGGCCAAAACCTGCCTCTAAGTCCGAGCGAAATATTGATCACTTCTTGGGGCTACCGCACAGCAAGAAGCCTGAGCAGCTCCAAGACCGGCTTGAGAAGATGTACCCGGAAGGTCCGTACCTCGAGCTCTTTGCGCGCCGTGTGCGTGACAATTGGATGTGCGTTGGAAACCAAGCGCCTGGCCTCGAAGGTGTGGACATTCGCGACTGGTACCCAGGCTACGTCAAACCGGCAGAAGAAGAACAAGCGCAAGCCTAAGCGTTAAAGGAGCGCGCCGATTTGATTGATCGCGAGGGCGACGAGATAGGCGAGCACAGTCATATAAACGAAGACACCGGCCGTGAACTTCCAGGAGCGCGTTTCACGTTTGATCGTGGCCAGCGTGCTCATGCACTGACACGCGATCATGAAGAAGGCGAGCAGCGCAAAACCGGTTCTCGGTGTGTAGATGCTCCGACCATCTGCGTGCTGCGCGTTGCGCAATGACTCAGACAAGTGTTCGTCATCTTCTTCGCTTCCATGGATGACTGCCATGGTGGCGACGAACACTTCGCGCGCCGCAAATGAGCCAATCAGGCCAATGCCGATGCGCCAGTCGAAGCCGAGCGGTGCGATCGCAGGCTCGATGAAGTGGCCCACTCGCCCTGCTACGGAGTGTTCAAGACGCTGGCTTTCATTCGCGTTCGCGTCATCAGGCCGAGGAAAATGTAGCAGAAGCCACATGACTACGCTGAGCACGACAATGGTGGTTCCTGCCGTCGTCAGAAATTCTCGCAGGCGCCGCCACACGCTGAGTAGCAATGTCTTCATGACCGGCAGCCTGTAGGGCGGCAGCTCGAGCACCAGCGACGGCGATTCCCCGCGAAAGACTGTGCGTCCTATGACACTCGCTGCGAGCAGGGTGATCACGGCTGACGCGAAGTAGAGTCCGAACAGAATCAGCGCGCTGACCGGAAGCCCGTGCCAGCGAAGCGTTGCTGGATACAAGACCGCGATGACGAGCGTGTAGACCGGCAAACGCGCTGAGCAGCTCATGAGCGGCAAGACCGCCATGGTCAGTAGGCGATCTCGCCGGTTTTCGAGCGTGCGCAGCGACATGATCGCGGGCACCGCGCAGGCGTAGCCACCCAGCATGGGAACAAATGCTTTGCCGTTGAGACCTACACTCCGCATCAGGCGATCGATCAAGAACGCTGCGCGAGAGAGGTAGCCCACGCTCTCGAGAAAACCCATGAGGAACAGCAGCAGCGCGATCTGCGGCGAAAACATGATCACGGTCCCAACGCCGGCAATGAGGCCATCAGCCAGCATGTCTACGACCCAGTGCTGCGGGAGCGCTGTTTTCAATGTTTTGGCGAGTGCGCCAAAGCCGTTCTCTATGCCGTCCATCACCGGCTGCGACGCGGTAAACAGGAGGTTAAACACGATGCCGAGCACCAGCATCAGCGCAATGGTACCGGTGAGCGGATGCGTGAGGACTGCGTCGATGCGATCGCTGAGTGTGCGTTGTTGACCGAGTGGCTGACGCACGGTGTCTTGCATCAGGCGATCGACGAAGCTGTAGCGACCAACAATCACACGCTCGGCGAGCGTGGTATCTGCCGATGTACGAGCGCTTGCTTCAATGTGTCGAATCGCAAGCGCCCGGCGGGGAGCCCCCTCCACCACGGCTTCAATGGTAGGATCGTACTCAGCGCGCCGGGTCTGGCGCTTCTGCAAGGCACGCGCGAGCCCGGACTTCAGCGCGTCTAGACCCTCACCAGTGGTCGCAACAGTGCGCACCACCTCCACGCCCAGACGTTGACTCAGCGCCGCGTCGTCGATGCTGATCCCTTGCGCAAGCGCTTCGTCGTTCATGTTCAGCACACAAACCACGGGGACCTCGGCCTCGAGTACGCTGAGCGCTAAGTATAGGCTGCGAGCGAGTGCGGTTGAGTCCAGCACGACCACGCAGGCATCGCAGCCACGTGCCGGAGCGTTAGGCGAAAGTTCCTGACCAA
>JBIKMD010000916.1:0-2996 GCA_044359465.1 Myxococcota bacterium | reverse complement strand
ACGCTCCGCAGCTCCGTTGATGGCTTTTCCTTCGTCTTAGTCCGGATGACTGCTCACTAAATTTTTTGAGCCCGCGCCGTGCGAAATAGCGGGTATGCTCGGCACTATGCTTAAGCAGAGTTGGTCGGTCTCGGTCTACAACAACACTCTCATCACGGTATGGGGCGATTCGGACATTCGTGGCGTCGCTGAAGCGTCGGCGTCACTCTTGCGACTCACGAAGCAGACCGACGCCGTTTGTCTCATCGCGATCCTTTGTGGGAAAATGAAGCTCCCGTCCGCTCAGTTTCGAGAAGCCTCTGCGAACCTGCTAGCGGAGCACAAAGGCACTCTACGAGCGAATGCCCTCGTGGTGGAAGAGGTTGGCCTCACGGGCACGGCACTTCGCAGCGTGTTGACCGGCCTGTCCCTCGTCGCACGCTACGAAGGTCACATGAAGGTATTCAAAAGCATCAATGACGCGGCAGTATGGACGGCGCCGCACGCCAAAAGCGAGCACTTCGAATTAGTGAATGCGTGTCGCGCGTGTCGCGCTCAAGTAACGGGATGATTGTGGCTAAGCGCTGTACTCAGTTGAGCTGCGGTTTTTGCGCGACCAAGAGACAAGTCGGATTCGGAACTTCATTTTGCAAGACTTCGATGCACTGAACGTTCACGAAGCCAGCCTGTTGGAGAAGACCTGAGTACTCGCTTCGTGAGTAGGTTTGCCCCGCCTTGGTGTAGGCGAGCATGTTCACGGAGAACATTGTAGAAAACTCCGAGCCACAACCGTCATTCGATACGACGAAATCGTGGATCGCAATCGACTTTCCTGGCTTGAGCGCCAGGTACGCACGCTTCAACATCGTCAAGATTGCGTCTGGTCCTTCATCGTGCGTGATGTGAGACATCAATACGAGGTCGAAGCCTTGTCCGTAGTCATCTTCTAAGTAGTTACCGGCTCGCGTTTCGATTCGTGAGGGTTCAGCGAATCGTGCAATATACTCTTTCGCAATCGCTAAAGTCTCGGGCAAATCGAATAGCGTGGCTGAGCTATTTGGTAGCGCCTCTAGAAGCGCGTACGTGAAGGTGCCTGGTCCCGCACCGACGTCCAAGATTCGCTTAGCGTTCGTGCTCGCTAGCGCGGATGCTACGGCCTGAGCGGGGCGCTTGGCGATGTCGTGCATACCGCGGATATAGCTTTCGCGGAAGTCGGCTGACGTGCCCGTTAGTAGCTCAATCAGCGTTTTTCGCGGCGAACCGGTGCGTACTATATCTGTTAGCTCCCCCCACGCTGGCCAAATCAAGTCCTGAAATCGGAGATTGTTTCCAACGAATTGGGCTGACCCGGGCACAAGGAATCGTGCCGCCAGCCTCGTGTTTGCAAAGGTATCTTCTTCCGTCAGCTTGCACAATCCGAGTGATGTGAGCGCGCGCAGCAGAATTCGAGTGGCTCGCAAGTCGAGTTTCAATCCCTCGGCCAACTGCTTCGGCGTGAGCGCACCATTTTTCAATGCGTCAAAAATGCCGAGCTTTTCTGCGGTGAGTACTACGCGCGCTTTGCGGTAGCCGACAACCATCTCGACAAAGAACGCTGGGCTTACTGAGTCGTCGTCTATTTTTTCTTGCTCAATCTCGCTCATGGATTCTCCTTTTACCAACGGTAGACGGTTGCGCCGTAAGCCATGCCCGCGCCTACTGCGACTAAGCAAAGCATGTCTCCACGGCGAAATTGATGTTGCGCTGCGTGCAACGCAAGCGGGATCGATGAGCCAGAGGTGTTGCCCATTCGCGCATAGGTTTGGACACAACGTTCCTGATCGATCTTCAAATTTGCTGCGAAGGTCGAAACAATTCTTGCCGAGGCTTGATGCGGTACGAACCAACGAATGTCTGAGATAGATACGTCCGCCAACGCGCACGCGCGTTCGACGGCCATTGCCATGCGTTCGCCAGCCCAAGCGCCGATCGCGCTGAAGTCGAAGGTCAGAAGATGCTTCTTTGCAGCCAGGGCCTCGTTCGTCAGCGGTTCGCGAGAACCGCCTACTGCAGCGCTCACAAAGTGCCGCCTTTCGCCGTCTGATGCTGCGAAAGATGCGAGGACACCGCGATCGTCCTCTGAACGTTCCAAGACTACTGCCCCAGCACCATCACCGAAAACGGTGGAAGCGATGAAGTCTTCTAGGTCGATCACACGTGACATGGTCTCGGCGCTGATCACCAACGCAATTTTTGCCGCACCTACTCTCACCATGGCATCGGCGACTAGAAGTGCGTCGAGAAATCCTGTGCAGGCGGAGTTGACCTCGATGAATTTTGCTTTTGACGCTCCGAGCTTCGCTTGCACGACCGCCGCGCTTTGCGGCAGTCGATGGTCCGAGGTGAAAGTTGCAAGCACGATGAGGTCCAAGTCTGCTGCTTCTCTCCCCGCGTCCGTCAGTGCCATTCGCGCCGCTGCGTACGCAAGGTCGCTAGTGGCCTCACCAGCACCTGCGTGATGGCGCTGCTGTCCGCCGTGCGTCTTGCGCGCCCACTCATCTAGCGAGTGAGTGCGTGCTAGGGCTGGGTCGAATCCCTGCACTTTGTGCTGAAGCGCAGCGTTAGTAATTGCCTCGCCAGGCAAGTAGGCGCCAATGCCTGCGAATTTTGTGCGAATCACCGACGCTCCTCGACGCCGCAAAGTGATTCGAAGCGTTTGTTTCTTTTCATTCTCGATGCGAGGTCAACCCTAACGTCGATGACTAGAGGTTCCGTTGTCGTCGCCTCAAGCTCGCCTGGCAGCATTGCAAGATCGGCCAGAGTGCTCACTGTGAAGCTTCGTGCTCCAAGCTGGCGCGTCACTTGTGCGAGCTGGTCAGTGCCTTGCGGGTAAGGCTGAGTGCGGCCGTAAACAGCCTGGTTACCGAGCTCGACCATTCCATATCGTCGATCGTTGATGACACAGAAGACGATAGGTAAACGTTCCCTCACCGCAGTTGCCACGTCTCCCAGCATCATCATGAATCCGCCATCCCCGC
>JBIKMD010000915.1:0-2999 GCA_044359465.1 Myxococcota bacterium | reverse complement strand
CTTGGGCTCGGAATGCTTTCGACGGTGTTTGCGTGTGTAGCGAACGAAGGCTGCGATAGCGAGCGCCTCTGATTTGCCTTTTTGGAAGGACCAAACAGCGGGTGACACTTGCGAAGCTGCCTGCAAGTCTTCCGCAAGGATCGCGTGTAGAGCACGGTCAATGAGTTGAAGCTGAACGAGTGGGCGTAGCTTGTCACCGGTGCGGACAAAAGAGGCGCGCGCGGGCAACGGCTCATATGTGCCGTTTTGAATTGCAGCGGCCAGCGTTGCGGCCAGCGCGTGCCGGTCGCGCGCGTCCATCAAACGGTACGCTTCGTCCTCATGACGCCAGGCGTGGCGCTGCATTTGTCTCGCGAACACGCGTTCGAGCGCTTGCTCGATCCGCTCGGCCGAAATCATCCAGCTTTGCGTTGCGGGAGGACGTGCACGGCTTCGCCCATGCCGACTTTGCTCGCTTCGAGCATGATCTCGCCAAGCGTTGGATGCGGATGAATGGTCAGCGCCAAGTCTTCCAACGTGGCGCTCATCTCAATCGCGAGCGCTGCTTCGCTGATCAGATCGGTCGCGTGCGGACCGACAATATGTACGCCTAGGACGACGCGCGAGCTGGCGTCGAAGATGATTTTTGCAAAACCGTCTGTTGTTCCGCCCGCCATTGCGCGGCCGAGGACGCCAAACGGGAACTTGCCCACTTCGAACTTGCGGCCCGCGGCGGTGCATTCTGCTTCACTCATGCCAGCAGAGGCGAGCTCGGGATCAGTGAAGACCACCGCTGGAATGGTCTTGTTCTGCACTGCCGCGTGTTTGTGACCGGCAATGACTTCGGCTGCGACTTCACCGTCGCGCGTTGCCTTGTGTGCGAGCATTGGCTGACCGCAGACGTCGCCAATCGCGAAAATGTGCGGATGGCCTGTGCGTAGCTGCGCGTCCACTTCAATGAAGCCCTTTTGATCGACCTTCACGCCAAAGCGCTCAACGTTGAGCTCTTTGCCACGCGGCTTACGCCCCACGGTGACCGCTAGCACGTCAAAGGGAAGGACTTCGCTCTTGCCTTGGCTCGACACGCGCAGGCCCTGACCGCTGCCGTCTTTGACGATCTCTTCGGCCTTGGTTTCCAGGCGGAAGTCGACTCCATTTTGTTTCATGCGGCGCTGCACCACCTGCACGACGTCTGGATCAAAACCCGCGAGCAAACGCGGAAGCATTTCGACCACGGTCACCTTGCTGCCAAGGTGTGCGAGCGCGCTGCCGAGCTCTAGACCAATGTAGCCGCCACCAAGGACTACGACGCGCTCAGGCACTTTGGCGAGATCCAAGATCTCGGTGGAGCCCATGACGGTCTTGCCGTCGATCTTGAACGCCGGAATGTCGATGGGAGCGCTGCCCGTCGCAATGACGATGTCTTTTGCGCTCACTTCAATCGTGTCTTTGCCGTTGCGAACAATGAGCTCGGTGGCGGTCTTGAACTCGGCGCGCCCGGCGATGGTGTGCACGCCGTTTCCCTTGAGCAATTGGCGCACGCCATTCACCAGTTTGCCGACGACTTGTTCGTTCTTCCACGCTTGCATGGCCGTCATGTCGAAGCTGACGCCTTCGGTTTTGACGCCGAATTTTTCGCCGTGCTGCGCATCATGATAGCGGTGCGCCGCTTGGATCATCGCCTTCGAAGGGATGCAACCAACGTTCAGGCACACGCCGCCGACTTTGTCTTCTTCAACGATGGCTACTTTTTTGCCGAGCTGTGCCAAACGAATGGCACATGGATAACCACCAGGACCCGCACCGATCACAATCGCGTCGAACTGCATCGCGTTTTTCTCCTTGAGGTGCCGGGTGCGTAGCACAGGGTTTGCCGCGTGCAAGGTTGCGCCAAGATTCCTGATCTGAAAACTTGCGCCCGGTATAAATGTTCAGTTACAAGGGACTGTACATCCATTCAGGAGCGGCCATGACACGCGCAGAACAACAGAAGCTCACCGACCGCCAACGCGCGGTTTTGTCTTACATTCAGAGCCGCGTGGAAGACGTGGGGTATCCGCCAACCATTCGCGAAATTGGCGAGTTTTTGGGCATCAAGTCCACCAACGGGGTGAGCGACCATCTCAAAGCGCTCGAGAAGAAGGGCTTCCTCAAGCGCGATGGGCAGAAGAGTCGCGCACTGGTGCCAACGAATGACGGCGTGAGTGAAGAGCCCATGAACAACGTCACGCGCCTCGACTTCAGCGCGTCGAATGACTTTGTAGAAGTGCCTCTGCTTGGCAAAGTCGCCGCTGGTTCACCCATTTTGGCGACCGAGAACCGAGCTGGCAGCGTCAAAGTGGATTCGTTCTTCCTTGGCGGCACCACCAAACAAGTGTTCGCGCTTCGGGTCACCGGTGACTCGATGATTGAAGACGGGATTTTCGACGGTGACTACATCTTCGTGAAGAAGCAGTTGCACGCCGAAAAGGGCGACATTGTGGTGGCGCTCATCGAAGAAGAGGCCACGGTGAAACGCTTTTTCCCAGAGGGAGATCGCATTCGTTTTCAACCTGCCAATGCGCGTTTGCTGCCGATTTACGTGCGTCGTGATGAGTTCCGCGAAACGCAGATCTTGGGCGTCGTTGTCGGCGTGTATCGCAAGATCGACTAGTTCATAGTAGAGGCCGCGTCGCTCATGCGACCGCCGAAGCTCCACGTCACGGTTTTGTCCTCCATTTTGCTCCTGCGCGCAGACGCCAGGTTGCTTGCGGCGCGCGTTGGTTTGGAAGTGCTTGGGGCCACCTTGCTCGCGTTATCGCGTTCTGTCGCGGGAGGGTGGATCGAGCGGTCACCGCTGGCTCTGCACGCGTGGACGGCATCCGCGGCACTCATGCTCAGCATGGTCACCGCCTATTTTGCGATTCGGGTGCTGGCTCGTGTTGGCACTATCGGTGTCGTGTTTGCGCGCGCGCGTTCTGTGGACGCACCGGGCATGGTGCTCCTTGGGGCCGCGGGGTTTGCTGACGCAGTGCCTGGCA
>JBIKMD010000914.1:0-3006 GCA_044359465.1 Myxococcota bacterium | reverse complement strand
AGCCCAAACACACGAAAAATCTTGTGCCCAAGGTCTCACGTTGCGCCGTGCTTGAACCGCTCAATGCGCAAATCGTACGTTCGGACATCTTACGCTCCCACCTGGCTTTTGCTCGACTACCTCGAACCCTGGCGCGAAAGAGGTGCCCTTGGACTCGATGAAACGAAACTGCACGTCGCCAAGTGGCGTGGTGATCTCGAAGTCTTTGTAGTCGCCGAGCGTGTTGATCTCGGACAGCAGCGTGGCGCCGTTTTTGTCTAGCGTCTTGAACGTGTGCTGAATGTCCTCCACGTTGAACGCGACGCTCATCACGCCTTCTGGATGCTGCTTCAAATAGCGCGCCGCTTTGCACGTCTCGTTGCGTGGCGCAGACAAACAAACGCGCGCGCTGCCGCCGCCATAAACGATGGAGTCTTGGCCGCTGCGTTCCGCCAGTGTCGTGGAGGCCTTCCACACCGGCACGAAGCCGAGCTGACGTTCGTAGAAGTCACGACTCTCGGAAAGGCTGTTCACGGCAAAGTGCAACGAATGCAGGCTCTTGAGTCCAAGCATGGGGCGCGACTAGCGAGACGCCACGCGATGCGCAAGCGTCTATTGTCGTAATCCTTCGCCTGCGTGAACGATAGCGCTTTGATTAAGCGAGCAGCAGTGCCGACCATTCATCTTCGTGCAGGTGATCTTCCAAGTGCAGACCCTGCGCCGTGTACGCGGCGATCACGCGCTCGGCCTGATCGTTCAATAAACCGCTGAGCACGATCTTGCCGCCTTCAGCGAGCAGTTTGCGCAGCATGGGCGCCATTTCGATGAGTGGATCGGCGAGGATGTTGGCGAGGATGATGTCGAATTCTTGGCCTACGTCTTTGGCCGCGGCTGGCATGGCGCCCACCCAGAATTTGCACGCTGCGCCGACGTGATTCATCTCGGCGTTCGCTTTGGCCGTCTCCACGCTCACTTGATCGTTATCGATGCCGACGATGTTGGTGGCGCCGAGCAATGCCGCGCCGATAGCCAAGATCCCTGAGCCGGTGCCCACGTCCAGGATACGCAGCTTCTTGACGTCTTCTTGGCGACCGTCGAGCAAGCGCTCGGTGAGCTGCAAACACAGCCGCGTGGTGGTATGTTGATCGGTGCCAAACGCCATCTGCGGATCGAGGCGAATGATCACCGCGTTCGGCACGTCAGGCGCTTTCTCCCAGCTCGGCGCGACCCAAAGCCGTTCGCCTACGCGCAGCGGTTTGTAGAATTCCTTCCACTTGTTCGCCCAATCAGTGTCGTCGCGCAGCACGAAGCTCGTCACTGCGTATTTGTACGGCGTGAGCGCGAGCTCGGTCGTCAGATGCGCCTCGAGATCTTCACGGCTCGATTCGGTGAAGCCGCAGATCAGCCACGACTTGCCGTCGGGCGGCAGCACCACGTTCGGCAGTTTCAAACCTTCCCGGTCGCGCAGCTCGATGGCCTCAGCGCCAAGCGCGAACAGCTCGCCGCTCATTTCGTCTGCGATGGTCTCTTCAACTTCTATGGTGACTTCAAAGCTCGGCATAGCGGGCGCCGGCGTGCCACATTCCGCAGCGTTCGTCACGATCATCGAGCCCAGTGTCCTGATCCGCAAGTCCGCTCATTAATTCCGGCCGCTTTTTGGGCGCTTTTTCGCTAGAAAAGCCTCGACATGGAACCACCATGCCTACGTTTTTCCAGCAAAAAATCATCCCAAAATCGCTGCGGACTTAACAGAGCGACTCCCGGATCAGGACACTAGGTCACAATCGCCCATGCGATGGGGGTGCTCGAAGGTCTCCATGTGCGGGACGCGTTACTCGCGCTGCATGAGTTGGTCGCCAGCCGAACGCTCGCGAGCCGCGGGCGTCTTCAAATAGGCTCAATAGCTTGTAGTGGCCGGCGACCGTGACAGCGGTGAGACATCGTCCGTTTGTCTCGTACCGAGCACACCTGTTCGAAAATAAAGTTGCAAAATAAAAGAGGTTTCTGCGCAGCGCTTGGGCTGGCCCGCCTCCTGCAGCGGCGCGGGCATGTCACAACATCACGTCCGCCGACCCCGCAAGGTGATCGCTCAGCTCGTCGTTCTGATCCAATTCGCTCAGCTCGTCAGCCTGCCTGCTTTTGCTTCGCCGCCATCGGCTACTTTCAACTGGCAAAACGGCGCGGGCACGGCATCGCTTCCCGGCGAGTCGTCATCTGCTGACGGACAGGTGTCTCGTACGGTGCCTCTCTCGCTACCATCAGCGCGTCTCATGCCGAGCTTGACGCTCACTTACTCGAGCGGCGGTGGCGATTCGGACGTCGGTTATGGTTGGTCGCTCAACGTGGTTGACACCATCGAGCGCGACACGCGGGGCGGCCAAAAGGTCTATCTCGATACCGCCGCCGATCTTTACACCGCGCACGGGACGTCGCTCATTCGTGAATCACGGGGCGCGGTCGTGTTCGAAAAATATGGCGATCCTTCGGGCACTCGCTTCGAGCTGGACGCAGCAGCCAACGTGTGGCGCGTCTCCACTACCGATGGCAGGCGCCTGTTGTACAAACCGCTCGTTCGACAAACGGGCACCGACCACGCGTCGAGGACCGATGGCCCCGTGACCATACCCGGTCGTGCCAATCCCAAACGCGATCGTGATCGCACGCCAGTTGACCGCACGCTCATTTGGGGTCTCAGCGAAGAAGAAGATTTTGCCGGCAATTGGATTCGCTACACTTACGAACGCCCCCTGCCGGGTGCATCGGCTGCTTTTGCGAGCGAAGCGTTCGTACCCGCGCTCACCGAGATTGAATACGGGGGAAATCGGCGCACCAACGTCCCGCATACGATTCGCGTCGCGATTGGGCGCTACATGCACGCGGCGCCAGGAGCAATCGCTGATTACGCTCCAGATGGCCACGCGCGCTCACTGTGCGCAGCGACCGGCAGTCTCTATGAAGAAAACATCCCAGACTATCGCTTTGGCGGTTTGTTGGTCGGCCGAGAAGGGCAGCGCGTCTGGGGTATCG
>JBIKMD010000913.1:0-3009 GCA_044359465.1 Myxococcota bacterium | reverse complement strand
CAATTTCGCGGTTGCGGGCGCAGCGGACTACCGCCTGGGCGTTGAAACCCCGGGCGTTACGGCAAAGTACAGTGTTGGTTCCTTCGCCACGCACCGCTTCGTGGCGACCTGGGCACCGTTGCAGGGCGATGGCAGTACCTTTGCGGCCGCCGAGGTGTTGTCGACAGGCGGTTATGGGCAAAACCGCGAAGCGCTCCGCGGCAGCGCTATGGCGCGATTCTCGCGGCGTCTGGACCGCGGTGAGTGGTCAATTACCGCATCAGGTTACGGCGCTCGGTACAAGCAGCCCGGCGTTGTGCGTGACGATGATTTTCGCGCAGGACGCATGGGCTTTTATGACACCTACGATCCGAGCCAAGGCGGAGAGTCGATGCGCTTCTCCGTGTCTGGTCGGCTCGTGCTTCGTTACGACGCGTTCCAGCATGAGCACCTCGCCTACGCGGTGCATCGCAGCATGCGCCTGCGCGAGAATTTCACGGGCTTTTTGCTCGACGTGCAAGAGCCGCGAAAGTCGCTCCATCCACAACGCGGCGACCTGATCGATCTCGACAACAGTACGTGGACCGTGGGCGCTGGCGGACGGGGCACGCTTAGCAAACGCGTTTTTGGCCAGATGCAAGAGCTCGAGATCGGCTACGCCGCACGCGGTGACTTCGTCGAGTCTAGTCAGCAGCGTATTCAAGCGTCCAATGAGATTCCGTACCAGCTCGATACCGATCTTGGTTCTCGTATTGGCAACCTCTCTCTCTATGGCGAGCTCGCGCTTCGTTTCGCGCCGTGGCTCAGCCTGCGCGGCGGCCTTCGCGGAGAGTTGTTCTTCATGAACGTGCTCAACCGCTGCGCGCAGCGAGACGTGCGGCGACCACGGCCATCGAATCCTCCCGGCGACGATGATTGCCTCGACCAGCAAGACTTTGGCGCATACCGGGTTCCAACGAGTCGTGCCTCCACCGCCAGCGCGACCGTGCTTCCTCGCGCAACGCTGACCGTGGGCCCGTTCGCGGACCTGACCTTCACCGCTAGCGTGGGGCGGGGTATTCGGTCGATCGATCCTGTCTACATCGTGCAGGACATCAAGACGCCCTTTGCTGACATCATGGCCTACGAGGGCGGCGTCGCGTACGCCCACGCGTTTGGGCCGCTCAGCTTGAGCATTCGCAGCGCCGGCTTCGCCACTGTGGTTGAACGTGATCTCATCTTCAACGAAACAGTGGGCCGCAATCAGCTCGCTGGCGCTACCGTTCGTGCGGGCGGCTCGCTGCAGACGCGAATCGTGGGGCGTTTTTTTGACATCAACGCACACGCAACGCTCGTCCATTCTACCTTTGTTGAGACGGGTTTGCTCGTCCCGTACTCGCCGGACTTCGTTGCTCGCTTTGACGGCGCGGGGTTCGCGGACCTTCCGTGGCGCCTGCTCGGCAAGCCGATCACAGTGCGCGGCTCGCTCGGGCTGACGTACATTGGGCGGCGGCCGCTTCCATACGGACAGCGCAGCGACGCGATCTTCGTCATCGACACCGGGGCTTCGGTCTCGTGGCGGTGGATTCAGCTTGGCATGAGCATCACCAACTTGCTCGATTGGCGCTACCGACTCGCCGAGTTCAACTACACCTCAGACTTTCGGTCTGATGCGTTTCCAACGTTGCTCCCGGTGCGGCACTTCATTGCCGGCGCGCCACGCGCGCTCATGTTCACGCTCACGCTCACCTACGGAGCCGATACATGATTCGCGTGCTAGGCGTTGTTTTGCTGCTGCTTTGCGCCTGCGTTCAGACGACAGGATCGGCGCTCGTTTCGTTTCCCGCGTACGCTGCGGGGCCAACAGACGCCGCCCGGCCGTTCGCCTTTATGACTCTGCGGGGCTACTCCGTGAGCCTCGAGTCTGCCACGCTACTGGTTGGCGCGGTCTATCTGAATCGCACGGTACCGAACTGGGCGAGCACTCGCGATAGCTGCACTAATCCCGGCATCTACGTTGCGCAAGCGTTTGGTCCGCTCGAGGTCAATCTCCTCTCGCCGGAGCCGCAGCAGTTTCCGGGCCGTGTCGAGGGTACTGCTGATCAAGCGTCCGCTGCGGAGATCTGGCTGGGCACGACGGATGTCTATGCCAGTGACTCTTCAGAGGTTGTGGCTCGTTTTGCCGGCACCGCCACGAAGGACAATGCCGTGTATCCCTTCAGTGGGCAGATCACCTTGGGGTCGAATCGCACCACCTTGCCGATTGACGCTGCTCAGCCGGGCTCCAATCCCCCATGTTTCCTGCGCATCATCTCTCCGCTCGTTGTCGACGTCACGCCAAGCGACGCCGGCTCGCTTGCCGTTCGGATCGATCCTCGCGCTTGGTTTGCGGACGTCGAGTTCAATGAGCTCGCACCAAGCGCCACCGACGCAACACGCTTCGTTTTTCTCGATGTATCGCAAGGTCAACCGCAGTTGGCCCTGTTCTCTGGATTCCGCTCGCTCACGAGCACGTACAGCATTACTTGGCAGGCGCCGTGAGGGCGGCTGCCATCACTAGGAGAAGCACATGAAAAGAATTTGGTATCCTCTATTGGTTCTTACGCTCGCAGCATGTGGTGGCGCTGCCACTGACACAGATCCTCAGTCACAACCGCAGAGCTTGCAGGCATGCGAACAGGCTGCAACCGCAAAGAAGTTGCAGTCGTTCACCGCGCCGACTGATCCCGGCGCCGGCGGCATCCTCATCTCCCTCTCCGGCGAGGAGGCGTCTCAAGAAGGTTATCACTTCGAGCCAGAAGCGGCACGCCATGAAGGAGAGGCCGGTTTTGTTGATGGTTGGGAGCTCAAGTTCGAGCACATCCTCGTGACCGTCGACGCCATCACCATTGCTGAAAATCCCGACAAAGTCCCAACCGACCAAGCGCAGACGGGCGAAACGGTTGCGCAGGTCTATGGTCCCTTTGCTGTTGACGTGCACCAAGCTGGCACCGTTCCAGATAAGGGAAATCCGTCACTAAAGGTCGCGGCGCTCGCTGCACTAAAGTCGCA
>JBIKMD010000144.1:0-7632 GCA_044359465.1 Myxococcota bacterium | reverse complement strand
CAAGAAGCCGCCATTTCCGCTCAAAACCTTCGACACTGTCGACGCAGCAGAAGCGTGGTTGCGCACGTCGCTTTAGAACGCTGGTTCACAAAGACGTCCCGCCGCTAGCGACGAAACGCTGAACGTTGGCTGCGTTGACTTTGAAGTTCGCGGCCACGCGTGCCGTTTGTACGACCTCACCTGTGGCTTCGATGCGGACGGTGAGCATGGCGTGAGGATCATCGTCGTCTGGCACCAGATCGAAGTCAGCGAGCATGCTGACACCGTCATCACTGCGATAGGCGAGCTGGCGGTGCAGCTTCTCTCGCGCTTGGTTCTGCTGACGCGCAATGAGCTCGGTGCCGGTTTTGATGAGCTGCGTGAATGCGCCCTGATCGATGGGCTTGGGGTTCTTCTTGTCGCGCCCCATGGTCCATGGAGACACGAACGTGGGCTCTGCGTCGCCCAAGCGCGTGACCTCCACCGCCCAGCCATCGTCGTCGCCGTTCTTGATGATGCGTGCGTTCCAGCCGCTCTTCTTCCAATGGCGTTCTTCCGTGATGTCGTTCATGCGCTGCGTTGTACCGTAGTTGGGTACACGAAACAAATGTTCAGTGTCTTTGGCCCCCCAATTCTGTTTTTTCCGGTACACTGCGTGCGATGCGTTTGCCCTCAGCGTGTTTGCTTCTGCTGGTCGCTTGCGAGGGCTCGTTGTTTGCGCCGCGCGCGACTGTGCAGCGATCGCCCACAGGCACCGCCTCGCAGGAGGCCCTCGAAGGACCGCCCACTCGGAGCACCGTCGCGCGTCGCTTGACCAGGCAAGAGTTGCAGCGCTCGGTGCAACGTTTGGTCGGTGCGGACGCGCCGCTCGACATTACACTCCTCCCCGACGACGCACTCACGCCGTTTGACAACGACGTGATCGAACAGTCGCCATCGCTGCTGCTGGTCGAATCCATGGAGGGCATTGCGCAGACGCTTGCGACTTGGCTCGTGGCAACACCAGAACGTATGGCCCGCGTCGTCCCTTGCACCGCGGCGGGCGCAATGGACGCTGCCTGTTTTGCCGAGTTCCTGCAGCGTTTCGGCATGCGTGTGTTACGGCGACCGCTCAACGCAGAAGAGGTGAGCGCGTTCTCAGAGGTGCTGAGTTACGCGCAAGCGTCCGGGCAATTCAAAGACGCAGTGGCCGTGGCGCTCCGCATCTTCTTTTTGCATCCAGAGTTCATCTATCGCACGGAGCCTGGGGTAGCGAACGACAACGGACGCGTGAGACTGTCGCCGTACGAAGTGGCCTCGCGGTTGTCGTTTTTATTGCAAGGCATGACGCCAGACGATGTTTTGCTTGCGGCGGCTAAGGATGGCTCACTCGAGACTGCTGATGGGCTCTCAGCGCAGGCGAAGCGCTTGCTTGCGTCGCCCGAAGGCAAGGAGCAACTGCGCCGCTTTCATGCTTTTTGGCTGAGTTATTCGACGCTGAACGCGCTCCCAATCGAACAAAAGCTGCGCACAGAGACGGACGCGCTCGTTGACCGCGCAACCGAGCCCGAGCGCGATTTTCACTATCTACTTTTGGCGAACGAAACCCGCATTGATGCTGAGCTCGCCGCGCACTACGATATGCCGCCGCCCGTTGCGCCAGAGTGGGTGGCCTATGCCGATGCGCCTCGTCGCGGCATCATTTCGCACGGTATGTTTGCGGCCGCAGGCGCCAAATTCGGTGATACGAGCCCCACACGGCGTGGCAAGTTCGTGCGTGAGCGCTTCCTCTGTCAGACGGTGCAACTGCCGACCGTCAATGTGGACGTCGATCTTCCGCCAGCGGCGAAAACACCCAACGCATGCAAGACCGAACGTTATCGCCAGCACCGTGAAGATCAGGTGTGCGCCGGGTGCCATGCACTCATGGACCCGATTGGTTTTGGGCTCGAGAACTTCGATGAGCTCGGAAAATTTCGCACGCATGACAAGGATCGGCCCGAGTGCGCGATTGACGGCGCGGGTCAGCTCGATGATGCCTCGCCCTTCACTGGCGCCAAGGAGCTTGCCGACCTCATCGCAGCCTCGCCCCGTTTCGAGCCTTGTGTTGGCGAGTTCTTCATTCGTTTTGCGGCGGGCAGGCAACTCGACGTCAAAGATCATCTGCGCGCGCAATGGCTCGGCGGCGCCATGAAAACGAACAATGGCTCGTTCGCCGCGATGGTGCTTGCGTATGTCACGCACGACAACTTTCGCTACCGGGATGAATGATGAAAAAACCATTTGCACTGGGTAGACGCGCGTTGCTCAAGGGTGCGTTCGGATCTGCGCTCGCACTGCCGCTGCTCGAAGCCATGTTCGAACGCCAAACCTATGCTGCAGTCGCAAACGCACCCAAGCGTTTTGTGCTCGCGTATTGCGGCATTCCTCCTTGTGGTGAAGGCGTTGAAGATGATGGCACGGTTGCTGACTCCGTCATCCCGGGTGCACCTGGTCCCCTGAATGCGGCCTTCAAGGTGGGCATGCAGCCGCTCGAAGCCGCAGGCCTCAAAGGCGACACCACGGTCATCTCCAAGCTGCGCATTCCTCGCGACGGTTCGGGAAACGGCCGCCGCTTTGGCACCTCGGGTTTTCACTATGAAACCATGGGTCCGCTCGTGTCTGGCGTGTCGATCACCAACGGAACTTTTTCTCGCGTTGCGTACGGTCCTTCGGCCGATTGGCTGCTCGCGCAGCAGCTGGGCGCAGCGACACGTTTTCCGTCGCTCACCTACCTCGTGCAGTCCGGTCAGCACACGAATGGTTACGCTTTGGACTACATCTCATGGCGGCCAAACCCGAGCATCCGGAATCAGTATGATCCGCCAACGTTGCGTAATGATCCCATTGTTTCGCCGCGCGTAGCGTTCGACACTTTGTTTACCGGCTTCACGCCGCCAACCGCAGGCCAGCCGCCGCCTCCTCCTGATCCCGAGTTGCTCAAGCGGCGCGACATTCTTGCTCGCGTGCAGAGCGCGTATGCGAAGTTGCAGCCCAAGCTAGGTGTGGGTGACCGGCAGCGTTTAGATGAACACATCGCCAACGTTCGTACGCTGGAACAGCGCGTGGATGCATTTTTGGCGCCGCCACCCATGGTTCCAGCGGGCGTGTGTGCGGTGCCAACACGGCCTGGCGCGGACCCAGCCGAAGCGAATGCGTACTCCAACGAGGATCTTCGCGCGCAGAATTTCGTGGATTTGATTCACATGGCGTTCGCGTGTGATCTGTCGCGCATCGTCTCGTTCGAGATGACGTCCAGCATGTCTGGCATCGTGCTGCCGACCTCACTCGGCATCACTTACCGCAGCTGGGATGGCTCAGCCCTTGCGCCAGCGCCCTTGCATGAGGCCACGCACGGTAGCGGCGATCACTTGTCCGTCGCGGAGTGTATTCGGTGGCACGTCAAACACATTGCCGCGCTGGCGCGAAAGCTCAAAGACACGCCCGATGTGACAGGGAACATGCTCGACAACACTGTGATCGTGTTCGTGATGGAAGCGGGCATTGGCAACACGCGCCTCGAAAACGGCTCTGTCGTGGGTGAAGTGCCGCCTCATACGAGCGAGGGCATGGTGGCGTTTGTGGTTGGTGGCGGCAGCCTCGGTTTGCAGCTTGGTCAGCACATCGTTTCCACAGGGGCCCATCCCGCGTCTGTAGTCCTCACAGCGATGCACGCTGTAGGTGGAACGGGTGCGCTCGGCGAGATTGCGAGTGAGATTCCGGGCTTGCGCGCGTAGCGGCGTTTAAGCTTCGCCGATGCGGTTGTGTGGCCTCGGTTTGCTGTTGTTGTTGTCCTGCAGAGAACCTAGCACACGAAAAGTCTTGGAGCTTGGGGAGGTCATTGGCCCCGCAACCTTCGAAGACAGCGCAGACCAAGGAAGCGCCGCCGGGATTATCGTTGCGTTCGATGATCCGCCGGAGGTGGTGCGATTTGGTGAGGTCATCACTCGGAGCTTCACCGTCACTTCGGCTCTTCCTTTGCGCAAAGTACAATTGGCCTACGCGGAAGATGGGAGAACGATCACCCAGAGCTTCGACGTGGACGATGCTTCGTTCCGCTTTGTCGCGCCCGGCAATGCAGTGAGCGCAGCGCGCTTGCGCCTTGCCGCTGTAGACAACGAAGGCAAGGTCGGTTGGCGTGTCTCGTCGCCCTTTGCGATCTCAGACGCAGGACGGCCCGCTCTGACTGTTGAGCGTGTGAGCCCCGCGATTAGCAACGTTAGCTCACTCAGTTACCGCATCGCCGATTGCGCGGGTTACTCCGAGATCTACGAAATCGAGAACGCTGCGATTGAGGCAAGTGCACAATGGCGACCGTGTTTGCCGGGTGTGGTGCAACAAGCCGAAGTCCTTGCGGGCGAAGGGCCCCACACTTTGTCTGTCTATGGACGTTTCACAACGGGAGAAGTGTCCTCGCCCGCGTTTGTAACCGTCACTATCGATCAAACCCCCCCAGCGCCGCCCACTGTGACTTTGCTCTCTGCTCCTGTGACCAATGATCGCACCGTGCTGCTTGGCCTCAGTGCGTGTGATGGCGATGTAGTCGTAAGTGAAACAGCAGGTGATGCCTTTGTGGCGTGCTCCGCATCTACGTCTTTGGTGCTCTCGGACGTGGAAGGTGATCATACGATTTCCATTTGGGCGCGTGATGCGGCCGGGAACGTCTCGCTCACAACGAGCCAAATCGTAGTCGCGCTCGACCGCGAGCCACCCGTCGTGACCGTGCCGAGCATCACACAAGGCGCAGCGTTCGCAACGAGTACGCTCGAAACCGTGCTCTATGAAACGAGTGACGTGCATCCCGATCCTGTGGGTTCGGTTCTCGTCGAGATCAGTGTGGATGATGGCGCGACGTGGGTTGAGCTCTCGTCTGGTGATCTTTTGGGGTCGTTCTTATTCGCCACACCGGGAACCACGCAGACCACGGTGCGCTTGCGTGTGACCATCACTGATCTCGCTGAAAATGTGGGTGTGGCTGAGACCCCTCCCTTCATCGTCACGTCGCAAGCGCCGATTCTTTCGCACCTCCTGCTTGGCGGAGGCTGCACGGGACCCACCAATACGGCGTCTCAAACAGCTACCGCTACCATCACCGCAGTCGATCCAGTGGGCGCGCAGATCACGCACGTCTGCATTCGCACGCGCTCAACAGTGAAACCAAAGGCGAACGATCTTTGCTGGCGACCCGTTGAAACGCTCGCCGCGCAGCTCACGGATTTAGATGTGCCAGTAGGCCTTGGCTACATCAAAGGCCCAGTCACCGTGCGCATGTGGACCAAGAATCGCGCAAACTTAGTGTCCGATCTTGCCGGTGTGGAGTGCCAAGATCAGCGCGGCATCTACTACGATCCGGGTGAGCCGCCGATTGTCGATACGGTCACTGCGTTCGTCACCCAAACTCCGAGTGAACCTTATGTGCAAAGCGACATTACCGTGCCCGCGTCCGGGCCCATCTACATCGCGTGGAACGCGTCTTTTCCAACGAGCGCGCCTGGGACTGCGCCTGGTCCCATTGAGCTCGACTACACGACCAGTGATGTTTTTGGCTTCAAGCCGATCGTCAGTGGCCTTTTAGAAACCAGCGCTAGTGGCTGTACGGTTGGCGCCGGACAAATCGGTTGTTACGCGTGGAATCCCGCCGGACCAATGCGCGCAGAGTTGCTCGCTGCAAGCTTCGTGCAGATTCGTGTTCGGGCGATCAACGCGCGCGGTATCGCAGGCGCCACGACGTCGCCGGTGCCGCTGAATCAATGGCCCGTACGCTTTCTCGCAGGCAATCCCGATCCTGGTTACGGCGGCCACGCGCTGTCCACGCTGTTCAATGGTTACATCTCCAAGCGCGAGGATCTGCGAGGCAACTCTCTCGCGGTCTCTTCGCTTGGTGTTTTGTACTTCAACGATCCTCAGCTTGGTTTGCTTTGGGTCAATCCACGATCTGGTGAGGTTGAACCCATCGTTCCGCGCAGGCTCGCAATGACAGACGGTCTGCTCACCAGCGCAAGCTTGCAGAACGTGCTCGCCTTGACGATCGATCGAGACGACAATTTGATCTTCATGGACGGCATTGGTTCCGCGGTCGTCATTCGTCGTTTAGTGGTGGGCCCTGACAAAACGCCAACAGGTGCTGAGGCGTTTGTCGAGACTCTTGTCGATGGGCGGGTGGGGACGACCCCATTTGGCGCGGGCAAAAATCCACTCACGGAGGTGCCGCTGCGCAACTACGGTTCACAGACCCTTGCTGCGCTACCGAATGGCGACCTCTATTTTTCCTCGCAAGTTCCGGAGTTCGACAACTTGCTCATGGGCAACGTGATTCCTCGCGCGCAGCTAGGTGAGCAGACTGGTTTCGTGCTGCAGCGCTATCACGAAGGAGCGAATGGTCCCGTTGTCGATTCGCTCTATTTTTCGGGTGACGGTTATTGGAGCGTTAGCACGGGCTTTCAGGCAGTCGCTGCGCCGTGGCAGCAATTCCTTTCGCTGGGCATGAGCTACGACGCCCAGGGTCCAACACAATTTGTCTTGGGCATTTACAACCAATACGGCCACCCGGCGGGCGCGGGAACCTATGATGCGACGGGTGTGTCTGCTGCTGGAGCGCTCGGGTTTCCGGACGGCAGCATTCTCTCGACCATGATCACGCAGACCGGCGCTGACGGAAAGTTCTACGCCTTCGACAACTACACGGCGCAAGGCACTGGGCGCGCACCTCGTTTGCTTCGTTACGATCCAAGTGAAACCTATGTGAGTGGCGTGTCCGGCCAAACGAACACCTTGTTCACGACTTTGGTCGGCGGCGGCGCGGCGGGGTTACCGCGCTGTCGTGATGGTGATGACGCTGCAACTTGTACCTTGAACGCACAGGATTTTTTCATTGATCGTTTTGGCGTTCCCTATTTGCTCGCGCAGGGCGAGGTGTTTGTGTTGTCGACGGACAACAAGCTCGTGCGCATCTTTGGGCAGGGCTACGACGTGGGGCGCACGGGACCATCGCTCAATGTGCGTTTTGGCAACATTGCGTCAGCAGATAAATGGCGCGACGTGGACGGACGCGATCGGATTGTCACAGTGGATGCGCTCGCGCTTCGCATCGAGGAATCGATTCTCGCCAATGGCGTGGTGAATGTGGATGACGCGATTGAGGGAACGACGGTTCACCTGGCAGGTAACGGTGATCTCAAAGCGTTTGGAACCTATTCACCCACGGGCTACGTGCAAACGCTTCCCGCGAGCGGCGTGCCCGCGGCGACCGACTTGCCAACGATGATTTCGCCAACCACGAGCATCGCCGTCGATCCAGCGAGCGGTTTTGTCTACGCCGACTTCGATCAGGTTGATGTGGGCTTCTCCATGCCCCGTCTTCGCCGCGATACGAGCGTACCCAAGTGGGAGATTTTCGCCGGCAACGGGACCACACCCTACAACACCATTGGTCCCACAGCCGTGTCAGGCGCGCCAAGCCGCACGGTGCAGCTCGGCGGGGCGTTGAGCATCTGGGGTTTTGCGAGCGGTGCGTTGCTCGTGGCAATGAACACACCAACTCAGACTGACTATCTAGATGGCTACCTTGTGAGCATCGACGCCGACACCACACTCGGCGCGAGCAACGTGATGACGCGTTACTCGGGCGACCTTGGG
>JBIKMD010000912.1:0-3017 GCA_044359465.1 Myxococcota bacterium | reverse complement strand
CTTCGCGAACCGAAGTTGCCTCACAGGTAGCGCGAGCGAGCCTCTGAGCAGCTCGGACCCAATTCCAAAAGAGGATTGCCACTTGGGTCTCGTCTACGAACCGGCGTCAGTGAAGATGGTGCACCACAGTGGCTTCTCGGTGGGTGCGACGACCTTCGAAGCCGGCTGGCTCATCGGTGATGGTATTGCCTACAATGTTCCAGATCTGAACGGCGCCTTCGTCAAACGTGTGATGACGCCGCTTGGTCTGGGCGCTGGTATTGCGCTCCGCATCGCCGGCGATGGCCCGCATCTCTTTACCTGCAACAAGTTCACCGGCGCGCTCTTCGACATGAACCTCACGGCGCAAACCTTCGTCGAGCTCGCGCACACCTTTCCGCTGCTCAATGGCGAGCGAACGTTGAAGTGCACGGGTTCCGAGCTGCAGTGGGATGCCACGCGAAGCGCCTTGCGCTTTAGCTATGTAAGAAATGGTCTACATGGAATCGCTGAGTACTACTTGCCGTGAGCGTGTTTAGGCATTTGTCTGCCTTGCCGACACTAAATTCGCAGGGCACAAATGACGAACATTTCACTTACACAGATTCAGAATCTTCGCTGGCACACCCAGCCTTGTTCTGTTGTTGTTGAGCGCCGCGATCAGCGGGGAGTGAGAAAGGGAAAAAATGGCGGAGAGGATGGGATTTGAACCCACGATACGCCTTTTGAGCGTATAACGGTTTAGCAAACCGCCGCCTTCAGCCACTCGGCCACCTCTCCACCGGAGAAGGCGGACGCTTCGCCTATCCGAAACCGAGGGACGAGCGCAAGAGGGCAGCGCATGCTAGTCACTTGGGCATGGACGGACGTTCCTTTGACAACCCGGTGGCCTGGGTGGGCAGTGGCTACCAATCCCCAGATCCCGAGCCCGATCCGACCCCACTTCCTGACGCCAATCCGCCTCCTGCCAATCGCTTCGAACGCGAGCTCGGCAAGGACGGAAAACCGCCCAAAGTACTCGCCAGCGAGCCCTCACACGAACGCGGCTGGGTGCTTGGTCGCTTCGACCCGCCGCACTTAGGCCATCAGCATCTCTTCGATTTTGCGAGGCTCATGGTCAAAACGCTCGTCATTGGCATCAAGGTGACGGACAAAGACCATATTCCGATCGAACGCCGCGTCGAATGGCTGCGTGAGATGGCACCCACGGCACAAATCGTGGAGCTGCGCGGCGTGCCAGCGGTGGATGAAATCGATTTCGCCAAAACGCTCGGGGTGATCCTTGGCAGCATGGGCGCGCTGCCGACCCATATTTTCGCGTCTGAGCCCTATATGCGCGCGTTTGCCGAGAACATTGGCGCTGCGCTCATCCCAAATGATCCGGATCGGCTGAGCCAGAGTGCGCGTGCTTGTGATGTTCGGATGGATCCGTACGCGCATTTTGATCAGTTACCGGCGGGTGTTCGCGCTTATTATGCTGGCCGTTTTGCGCTTGTTGGCCCAGACGGTGTGGGCAAGACCATGCTCGCGAACGTGCTGGCGAAGCATTATCAAACGGTGTTCGCGCAGGAGCATCTTCGCGTCGACCCGAGCGCGCAAACCATGCTTCGAACCATCAGCGGCACACTCGAGCTCATGGCCATTCAGCAGGCACGCATTGAAGCCATGGCTCGTCAGTGCCGGCGCATCGTGATTTGCGATAGCGAACCGCTTTCGCTCGGCGTTTGGTACGAGCAGCTCACGGGGCGAAGTGACTTTCCATTCGAGAAAGTGGCCAAAAAATACAAAGCCGATCGCTACTTTTATGTCGCCAAATACGATCAAACGAGCCGCGAACCGAAGCGGGCCAAGTTCGAGGCGCGGCTGCGAGACATTCTTTGGCTCACTGACGTTCGGCGCGATGAAGTGGTGTGGACGGCAGTAGCCGAGGCTGACGCGAACGACCCAAAGAAGAACTACATGCTAAACAAGGCCTGCGCGTCTATCGACGAGCTTTTGCTGCGCCTCAAAAGCAACGGAAGACGTCATCTGTCGCCGTGACTTGCAATCGCCCAGGCGACGTTTATCTTGCGACGAGCACAAATGGCCGCAAAAGACCCATATTCAGTCCTCGGTGTTGCAAAAACGGCGAGCGCTGATGAGATCAAGAAGGCGTATCGCAAGCTAGCGAAGAAGTACCATCCTGACGTCAATCCGAATGACAAAGCCGCGGAGGAGAAGTTCAAAGAGATTTCTGCTGCCTTTGAAATCGTAGGCGACGAAAAACGGCGCAAAGCGTTTGATGAGTTTGGTCCGGATGCGCTGCGTACGGGTTTCGACCCCGAGCGTGCACGGCAGCAGCAGCGTTGGAGCACGGGCCAGGGATTTAATGCACAGGGCGGCAATCCGTTCGAGCAGTTTGGCGGCTTTGATGATGTCTTTGAGCAGTTTTTCTACGGCGGCGGCCGTGGTGGACGCCGGCGTCAGCAAGCGCAGCCTGGCCAGGACGTAGAAACCGAGCTGAAGATTGAGCTCATGCAGGCCATCCGCGGTGACGAAGTAGAGATTCGTCTGCCTTGGCTCGCCGGTAAAGCGCTCAAAGTGCGGGTGCCAAAAGGCGCTTCGGACGGCGACAAGCTGCGTCTCCAAGGCCAAGGAGAGCCGTCACAAAGTGGTGGCCCCGCCGGTAGTTTGTATCTGGTGCTGCGCATTGAGCCGCACAAGGTCTTGAGGCGTGACGGCTTGGATCTGACTTTGGATTTGCCGATCACGGTGCCTGAGGCGGCGCTAGGTGCTGCGATTGAAGTACCGACGCCGCATGGGAACGTGAAGCTCAAAGTGCCAGTGGGCACGCGCGGCGGCGAGAAGCTGCGACTACGGGGTAAAGGGATTCACAAAGGTGAGGCGCAAGGTGATCTGTACGTCGTGCTGCAAGTGCGCGCGCCGGTGATCACGGATGAGAAGCTGCTTGATGATCTGAGCAAGTTGTACGGCAACGTCAGAGAAGATCTGAAACTCTAAGCGCCGGTCAATCGCTGCCAAGCGCGCTTTCTGGCTTG
>JBIKMD010000054.1:0-10660 GCA_044359465.1 Myxococcota bacterium | reverse complement strand
ACGTTTTCTGCTTGTGCGTGGACTTGGTACCACTGCGCTTTGGCTTTAATGTCGACAGCGCGCACGCTGTGGCCCGCGTCGAGCAAGGCGCGGGTGAGGTGACCGCCAATAAAGCCGCCCGCGCCAGCGATGAGCACTCGAGACATCTGAGTAACGTAGCAAAATTTTTTGCCAACTGCGATAAGTCGGAAGGGGCGACAGAAGATCGCAGCTGCGTCAGCGTTGCTCGGCGACATCTCCCGGCGGGAAGCCGTATGCCAACCTGAGACTCGCGTAGTCCGGATGCACCGTGCCATCGGTTCGGCGCAGCACGAGCGGCGTTTCAACCATGGGCTTGCCTGGAAGGCGGCCCTCTCTTTTTAGCGGAAAGCTGCTTGGCAGGTCAGCGCGCCTAGCTGCCAGATAGAGTGCGATCCCAGACGTTTTCGCGGGGACTCCTTCTTTGAAGCAGACCTCACGTTTGCGCAAAAGCACCAGATCTGCGGCATCCAGCGCGTCTTCTACGCGTTCGTCTTGCGCGGCTTGGTGTACGCACGCAAAGACGCCGCCTGGCGCGAGTAGTTTTGCGGCGCTCATGGCGTAGTCGCGAATGTCACCTCGCACTTCCAAGCGTGCGGGGATGGCTTGGGGATGGTTTGCAGCAGTCGCCGCACCAACCGGCCAATACGGTGGTGAGCCCGTCACCAAATCAAACGGCCCTCCTGAAGCGAGCGCTTGTGCGATGATCCCTTCGTCGCGCAGGTCGCCTTGCAGCTGCGTGAGTCGTTGGGTGATGCCGTTGTAGCGAGCAGTTTTTTTGGCGAGTGCAATAGAAATGGCCTGCGCTTCGATGGTGACCACCTGACAACTCGGAAGGCGCCACGCAACGATGTTGGCGATGGAGGAGATGCCGGAACCAATATCGCAATAGCGCTCCACGCGCGGGGCGTAGGAAGATCCGTAGTAGGCGCACAGCGCATCGTCGACCGAATAACGATGCCCTTTTTCCAGTTGGAAAATGCGAAACTGACCGCAAAGATAGTCCAGTGATTCTCCCGGTTCCGGAGTGATGCGGCCAGGGGGCGTCGGGCCCGGACGTGTCCAGCCTCGATAGTGTTCTGTCATCGACCCTCTGTGCGCCGTAGGTGCCGAGCGTTTCAAGTGGGTCAGACCTTACCCGCCGCCTCAGCTCTGCGAATGTATCCAAGAGCAAGCGCCACGAGCTCATCGATAAACCAGCTGCACGCTAACCACTCTGGCGATTCGTATACGGCGCGAGCGATGGCGCCTTCGATCGACAACGCGGCATGGACCGCTACGCGACGAGCAAGTTGTGCGCGATGGTCACTGCGATGGAGCTGGCGCGGCGCTATCCTGACACGGCGTTCGCCACCTTTGACCCGGGACTGATGCCGGGAACGGGACTCGTCCGAACAGGGCCGTGGTACGTGCGCGCAGCGTGGCATTCGGTGCTGAGGGCTGTGGCGCCCATGCTGAGCGATGCGAGCACACCGGCGAAGTCCGCGCGATCGGCAATAGCGCTCATCAGCAAAGACGAGGTCGTCTCTGGTGAAGTGTATGACCATTCAGGCAAACGTTCGTCGCGCGTGTGGGAGAAGGCGCGTGACCCAGCGCTTGCGCGTCGCGTGGTAGATGAGAGTCTCGCGTTTCTCGATGCGATCCCTGATCGCCGCGCGTGTTGACAGCGCGGCCTCCTCGCTGAGGCTAACAGCGGGTACGACGTATTAAGGGGGGTTCAATAAACGCGCACGCTCAGCGGCTAAGCCCGGATGTGGGCTCGTGCGCTCCGCGCGCCTGAGCAGCTCAATGGCTTCTTCGTTTTCGCCAAGTGTTTCCAGCGCTTTCGCTGCGCGTAGTGCGGCTTCAACGTCGCCAGGGCCACTCAGCAAAATGGTGCGGTACTGATCGAGCGCAGCGCGTGGATCGCCTCTCAGCGTGGCAATCGCTCCCCGCGCCATTCTGTAGGCTCGGCACTGCGGGCCTTGGCGATCGGCCGCGCAACGCTCCGCGAGTGGTTCTGCTTCTTCCGCGGCGCGATCGACCTGACCGGCAGCGATCAGTGCGTTCACCAATCGTTGGCGCAACATGGCATCGCCGGAGCGCTTGGTGGCGTTTTGCAGCGACGCGATCGCGTCGGCTTGGCGTCCTTCGGCGATCGCCGCGTCGGCCTCTTCTGCGAGCTTGAGTGCATGATTCACGTCAGCAAACGCACCGAGCCACTTTGCGTGTGATGCCGCGTCGTCATGGTTTCGAGCCCAAGCCGCGAGCTTGGCTAGCGCTGGGGGATCGTGGCCGTCGTAACTTGCCGCGAGCACTGAAACAAAGGCGGCGCGCTGATTGTCTGTCGCCCACGTGATCGCCTCGGTCCACAGCGATTCAGGAAGCGCGTTGCCAAGTGGTCCTTCGCCGCAGCGCGCGAGCAACTCAAAGACACGCTGCTGGTTTGCTTGCAGGCGATCGAAGGCGAGGCGCGCTTCAATCAGCGCCTGCGCTCGTCGCTTTGACGCGCAGAAGAGGCGCGTGAGTGCAATGTGCGGCTCCGCCCAGTTTGGTGCCACGACTACTGCGCGGTTCAACCACTTGAGGCTCTCGTTGCCGTTCTTTTCGTTGAGGGCGAGCTCGCCGAGCGCAGTGAGTGCCCACGCATCGAGCGGACGGGTACGTACGAGCTCGAGCAACGCTTCTTTGTCTCTGCCCGCCGCGCGTTGGTCCAACCTGCGCGGCATGTAGCGAATTCCGTACATGGTCGCAGGCACCATGACGAGCAAGGCCAACACAAACACGACATTGTCGCGCGGCGAACGGTTGTCGAACGCGCTCGGCGCAAAAGGAGGTTCGCCGGGTCTGCCTAACGATGCAATCATCAGCCACGCGGGTAGCGCGATGCCGAGGATCTCCCAGTTGAAGTCGAAGACGGCGTGGGCAGACAGTGCGAGCAACGCTGCAGCAACGGCTGCTCTGCGCGGCGATCGCAGGCCGCCGGGTCCTGGTTTACGCGCGTATTTGATCGTTCGCCAAAGCAACCATGCCCACGCTGCCAGCGCCACGCTGCCAGCAAACGGCCCGTAGTCGCAAAGCGTTTGGATGTATGTGTTCTCTACGTAGTCCCAGCGCCCGCCCTCTGAATCGACGGGGCGAACGCTCTCGAATGCCAGCCCAAAACCCGCGCGTCCCATGCCGAGCGGATAGCTGGGCACCAAGCTGAGCGCGTCTTTCCAAATGCGCGTCTTTTCTTGCGCACGACCGGCAAAACGTTGTCCGAGTGGCCCGACCATCACATAAGCCGCGAGGCCCGCGCCAAACATTACAATGGCAACCGGACCCGCGAGCTTCATGCGAGCGCGCGGCCTCATCAGTGCAATAAAGACGGCGGCTGCTAGTGCACCAGACGCAATACCGGCGCGCGAGAGCGTGAGCACCGTGGCGCCTATGGAGATGCTCGCACACAGCAGCAAGCCGGCCCGCCACGTAGGATGGCGAGTCATGAGGGCGACGGCAAGCGCGCTGAGCCAGCTTAGATTGAAAAACGCGGCTTGGTGATTGGGGTTGACGAAGCTTGCGCGCAGCAAACCGCCGCCATCACCTAGGTTGCTGAGCGCGATCAGCACTTGCACCATGCCAGCTGCAGCAAGACCCCAGTACAAGCCCACGTTGGTGCGGCCGCGGCTCGTGCGCTGCACGATGACGAGCGCAAGCAGGAGCACTGACCACAGGCGCACCACATCGATTGCGAGCACTGCCGGATTGATCGCTGTTGGCGCAAAACGTGGCGGGTCGCTCAGCGCTTGCCAAACAAACGCCTTGGTCGAGTCATCCGCTATAGGGAGCGGTAGGAGCAACGCACTTTGCCAGAGGCACGCGGCGAGCAATGGCCATAGGCTGCGAGGCACGCGGCTGGCGCGTTCATGGGAGAGTTGTTTGCCAATGAGCTCCATGGTGAACGCAACGACGGCGATCACGGCAATGAGCACGGTCGTCCATTCATCTACCCCGCCGCGCAAGATGGACACTGCGACGACACTCGCCGCGAGCAGTACCCATGCGAAATCAAACAAGCGCGACGTCATGCGCCCTCAGCAATACCCGGCGTGGCCACGAGCGCAACTATCGAGCCGAGCGCGCTAAGGCGCAGATGACACAAGCTGGAGCGTCGCGTTCACTAGAACCTCGCAGGCTCGTTTGCTGCTCAGATTTTGCTGGTCACGAAGGCGGTCCCACGCTTCGAATGAAAGCAAGACGTCGAGTGTTTCAAGCATATCGGCGCGTTGCGACGCACCCAAAACGTCAAGATGCGGTCCAAGGTTGGCTTCGATGGCGGCCCGAAAGAGCTTCGCGCCCGCGAGCTGCTCTTCGCGGAGGAACGCTGACTGGTGGCTGACAAGGCGGCCGGCACGGCGAAACGGTGTGATGTACTCAAACACGCGTGCCCGGCGGGCGATGAGCGCCCGTACATCTGCTTCGAGCTTCCCACTCGGAGGTGTCACATCAACGAGGCGCATGACTTCGCCGCGAATCCGAACGGCAAGGCTTCGGTAAAGGTCGTCAATATTGGCAAACTGGCGAAACACTGTACGCGTGCCGACGCCAGCTTTTGCCGCGATCTCTTCAATTGCCGGTTGAATCTGGCCTTGGCGAATGAGCTCATAGAGCGCACCAACGATGGCCTCTTTGTTTCGCTCTCCGCGCTTGATTCGCCCATCTGCGGCGCTTTTTGTGAGACTCATGGCCAAGTTGGACCAACATAACGAACTTGATGGTACGACTGAAGCTTCTCATCGCGGATGATGTTGTAAAAGCACTGACCTTCTCCCCCGAACGGCTCGAGCACGAGTGGCGCGTTCAAGGTCTCTCGGTGCAACGACCAACCAGCGGGCAATCGCACGTCGACCGTAGGCATGCCGTCGTTCGTCGCATGCATCACCGCGCGTTCACCGCTCGGACCATCAAGAAAAATCACGTCCCCTTCGAACTGCATCTGGTGACATTTCTCGGTGACGACGATGAGGAGGGCACCTGGTGCGGCGGCCAAGCCTTTGCAGTCGTTCAGAGTTGGGATGCAATCGTAGGCATCAATCTTCGACAGTCCAATCCACGTGTGCCCATCGAGCTCGCGAATGTCGCGGCACGCGTCGCCTTGGCAGTCCGCTGGCACACCTGGTGATCGACTGAAGCACGAACGAGAAAAGAGCGTCTGACGGTCGCTGTTCTTCATGTTGCCTAAGCTTGGTTTGTAGCTCGTCCAGGCAGCGTCAGAAATGGGATTGCTCCCGCCCGCAATCACAATGGTGCGCGAGGATCCAAGGAGCACTTCTTTGGCGATTCCACTCATGACTGGAGGATTCAAACAGCTTTGTTCGGCAACCCATGGCGCAGAGCTCGTGGCGTAGGAAATTCCGGCTTCCTTGACGGTGGGAACGGACGCGCAGGCTGTGCATGCGACGATCAATGGAACAACGAATGGCAACGAGGACTTGGATTTCATGTTTTGGTCTCCGGTCGTCCAGCATGAACAACAATTGACAGTATAACTGTCAATTGTTGAATGTCAAAAGCAACGCGCTGAGCCCACGCTTGTGCTTGGCGAAACTGTCGCAAGAAGGGGAGCTACCGAGGCTGGCGCGCCAGCCCGCGTTCAATGGCGTCGATCACGTGTTTGCGTAATGTTTTGGGCGCAACGATGTGGGAGATGGAGCCAACGCGCTGGGCCCGCTCTACGCTGTGGATCCGATCAAACTCGGCGGCAAGCTCGCTCGTCTTTTCTGCGTGGACACGTTTGGACAGCTCCGTGAGGCGGCTTTGAATCGCTGCGCGATCGCTGCCTTGTTTGCTGTCGAGCGCTTGTTGCAAGCGGCGTACACGCGCGTCATCGAGTGTGCGTTTTTTTACTTCCGCCGAAAAAACGACTGCCGCGGCTGGGGCGCCGCCAATGACCGAAGCGTGCGACCCTTCGAGCGCGGAGGCTTCGAGCGATTCGTTGAGTGCTTGTGAAAACACGACGTACGCACCACCGTGGTAACGCGAGATCACGCAGAAGACGATGGGGCCTTTGAACCCTACGACGGCGCGGCCAATCTCTGCGCCATATTCGAGCTGTAATTTGCGCATGGACTCAGGCGAGCCGTCGAAGCCGCTCAGGTTGGCAAGCACGACTACAGGACGCCGTCCGCTTGCGGCGTTGATGGCGCGCGCGACTTTTTTGGAAGACAGCGGAAAGAGCGTGCCGCCGCTGAATTGGTCAGGACCATCTGCGGGCACAAACTCCACGCGCGCTACGGGCTGCGATTCTATGCCAAGCAGCGTGACAGGATAGCCGCCAATATGAGTCTCCCAGACCACCGCTGTTTCGGCTTCGCGCATGGTGCGCCAGCGCTCTAGCGGCGCACGATCTTGATCGATCACTGCGCGCAGAATCCTTCTAATGGCGAACGGGCGCTTGCGGCTTGGATTCGTCTTTGCGTCGAACACGTCGCCAACCAGGGTGAAGCCATCTGCTTCGTAAGGCGTCAGCATCGGGTCGCGGTCGGCAAGGTCCTTCGTGGGCTTGCGGACGAGTGTTTGCCCTGGCGCAATGTGGGTGATGTCGTAATAAGCGAGCAAGGTCGCACAGGCTTCACTGATGTCGCGTACCACGAATTGCGCCTCGCCGTTTGGACCCATGATCCGGCGCGAACCGCCAATGCCTTGGTGATCTTCGGCTGACACACTGCCCGAGTAGTCGAGTGCGCGTTTGCCGGTGAGCACCATCGCACCTTCGTCCGTCATGATGAGGATGCCGCGTGTGTGCATGAGCATGGTGGCTTCTGCGTTCCAGTACGATTGTGCGCCAACGCTCACGCCGTTGACGACAACGTTGATTTCGCCCCCTCGCTCGGTGAATTCGATGATTCGTCGCAGGGCCCGCGCGGTCCAATCTAGGTTTTCGGTGCCACTGTTCATCGAAATGCCAGCGCCAGAAGATACTGGGAACCACTCCAGCGAGAGTTGTTCTTGCTCCGCCCGGTCGATGGCAGCAATGACGCGGCGACATTCGGGTTCGGCAAGCGCGCCCATGTCCTTCGATGGATCCGACAAGATGATCACGCGGCGAATGCCTTCTGGGTGATCTGCGGTCATGCTCGTGATTTCACCAACGACGAGGTTGGCCGTGTTCTCTCCGTACGGGCGATCGACAAAGATCAGCGTGTTGTTTTCGTCGAGATCGAGCTCTCGAAAGCGCCCAGGGCTGATGCCACCGCTGGCCGTGGCTGGTGTCAGCAAGCGTACGATATCGTAGGGGTAGGAGAGGCCGCGACGTCGTAAGCGAGCGACTTTTTGTTTGTAGGGCGTGAGCGTACGGATAGGGTCGTCGCTAACGCCTGACTCGCGCAGACGCACGAGGGTACCGCCGTCGAGCGACAAGTGCAGCGCAAACGGTACGCGTTTGCCGTCACTGTCCAAGCGATCGCCGCGGACGACGACCTTCTCCAGATCGAGATCGCGCGAGCTGCGACCAATGCGCGCAAAGATCCGCTGGAGCGCGTCGTTGCTGAGCGTGAGTGGATCCCAAAGATAAACGATCAACCGGTTCCAGCGCGGCGCGTGTGCGGGGTCATGAAGCAAACGATCACGCATGGCGGTAAACGCATTGAGAACGGTGTGCTCGAGATAGGGCAGTGTGCCTTCTTGCTCGGTAAGGTCGCGCACACTCACGAAGGCACAAAGGCGTTCATCGCGCGCGTTATCCTTAGCCTTGATGCGATAGAGGAACACCTCGTTCGGAGCATCGAGACGTTCGGCGTTGAAGTCGCGTAGGCGCCACGTTTCAAGACGCCCGCTCATCATGGGGTGCAGGCCACGGTGGACCGGCAGCTCCACGAAACGCTCCTGCTCGTTGCGGGCGAAAGTGTCGTAATTCGTTCTTGCACCAATACTGGTGAAGCACACGCGTACGACATTCTGTGGCAGCTCGCATTTAGACAGCAGCGCATCGAACGCGGCGCGCCATTCGCCTTCGCCGAGCAGCGAGTGCGAAGTATCGACGACGATATCCAGCACAGTCCGGGTTGTATCACCCCCGAGTATTTCGCGAATGATGGCGACGGCCTGTTCCAGCGGCTTTGTTGAGATCCAAGCGACGATGACACGCGCTAGCCCGGTCTTGGAGTCGTAGGTTGCCGCGCCCAGGTGAATGCCCTCGCGAGACGTTGTCTGTAAGTGACGCATGTTCCAACGCGTATAGAAACGACGTTGGTAGAGCTCACAAGCGAACGCTGGGTCTGCGCCAAGAAACCAATCGCCGAGCACGCTGAGGATTGGCGCGGCGCTGTGGGTGAGGCGTTCGATGATCGCCTCTCTCTGCGGACCTTTTCCTACCGCGTGGGCGCGCGCAATCTCTGCTACGATGCCTCGGCGCTTCTCGGCTTGGGTGGCTGCGAACAGTGGCTCGTCGAACAAGACAAAATGCAAACGACGGGCGGCGTCGTTCAGCGCTTCATGGGTGACGTCTACAAGACGTTGCGACAAGACTCGAGGTAGTGCTGGCCACTCATCGGAGAGAAGTGCGAGCAGCGCGTCCGTGTGGTCAGACACGCGCGAATACCCGCGGTGCATGCGCATGAGCGCGCTTTCAATCCGGTCGCGGGGCGAGGTTAGGCGCAGGCCAAAATGGGCGAGTGCTGCCTCGAGCGCGCGCAAGAACGGTTCGGGTAATGCGCGTTCGTCCAAAGCACGCAAATACGCTAGCAAGTAGTCACTGTAGGTGGCCGGGTGTGAGTTATCGTTTTGCCTGCCTGCTTCACGCGGATCCGAAAACAGAGTCAGAACGTCCGCGAGCGTCTGCAGCGTTTGCTCGCGCGCCCGGGTTGCGTCCGGGCGATCTCCTCGGGTGGGTGCGGCGTCATAGCCGAGGACCGCGAGCATCAAGGTGCGAATGGGAGGGATGAACGGCGTCTCCGTTGACGTTATGGTCAATCGTTCGGTTGCAGAAACGGCGCCCTCTTTTGACGCTTCGAGCTCCAGCAATGGCGCCCCTTGGGCGAGCTGCGAGCCTGCTGCCGCAAAAATCGCTTTCACTTTTCCTGCCGACGCGGCCCTCAGTGGCAACTCGGTCTTCATTGCCTCAAGGGTGGCCACGTGATCACCAACGCTCACTTGGTCGCCAATGCGCACGCGCACGTCGACGAGCACAGAAGGCATGGGCGCACGAACAGTGCCTGCGCCGCTCTGTTCGATTTTGTAACGCCCGCTGCCAATGTCTATGAGCAGGGTTCCGCCTCGCTCAGACAACGCCACTGCATAGTCGCGGCCACTCGCGCTGAGTGTGGCTGTGTAGGGTGTGCGCGGCGTGTAAGCAACGTGCAACACCGCGCCGTCCACTGCGATCGAAAATGCTTCTGGCGCACGCTCGCGCACTTCTAGCGTGTAACTCTCTCCGCCAAAACCCAAGGTTACCTTGGTGGTAGTGTTGGCCGGTGCTGCGAGCCGTCCGCGGGCTGCAGATGCAACGAAGGCCGCGGTGCGTTCGCGCATGGTCTTCGCGTGCGCGTTGATGGCTGCGACGCACAGCGCGAGCGCGGCATCTGGGCGCTTTTGCAGGGTGCTCACGTGGTCATCGATCCAGCGCACGTGGGTCTGATCGGTGCGGACTTGATCGTTCTTGAGCAAGGCCAGCAGGAACGCGCGGTTGCTCGTGCCACCTTCGATGGCGAGCGTCGTTTGTTCCAGCGCGCGCGCCAAACGTGCGATTGCTTCGTCGCGTGTTGCGCCAAACGCGATCACTTTTGCGATCATGGAGTCGAAGGCGTCCGAGATCACGTCGCCCGCGGCAAAACCAGTATCCACGCGGATGCCCGGGCCACTTGGCCAGGTCAAATGTGCAATGCGCCCCGGCGCCGGCGCAAAGTCCGCGTCGGGATCTTCAGCGCAAAGGCGCGCTTCAATGGCGTGGCCATGTGTGCGCGGCGGGGCTTCCGCAAGGCGCTCGCCGTGGGCAATGCGGATTTGTTGTTTGACGAGGTCGAGCCCCGTGGTGGCTTCCGTCACGCAGTGCTCCACTTGGAGGCGCGTGTTCATTTCCATGAAGTAGAAGCGTTCGTGAGCTGGTTCGTAGAGGAACTCCACAGTGCCCGCATTTTCGTAGCCCGCAGCTTTGCTGAGCCGCACAGCTGCTTCCGAAATTTCTTTTTGGATGCGGATTGGCAGGGTGACGGCCGGGCTTTCCTCAATCACTTTTTGCGCGCGGCGCTGCAGTGTGCAGTCGCGTAGGCCGGCGGCCCAGTGGGTGCCGTGAGAATCCGCGAGCATCTGCACTTCAATGTGGCGAGCCGCGCCGATTTGTTTTTCCAGATAGACGGTGTCGTCGCCGAACGCTTTTTTCGCCTCGCTACGGGCGGAGCGAAACGCTTCTTCGAGTGCGGACTTCTCTGCCACGCGGCGAATACCCCGCCCACCTCCACCTGCTGTAGCTTTGACGACGAGTGGATAACCAATGCGCTCGGCGGCTGCGTGTGCCGCTTCAAGGGTATCAGCAGGGCCGCCGCTCCATGGCGAAACTGGCACACCTGCAGATTCGGCGAGACGTTTGGACGCGATCTTGTCGCCCAAAGCACGCATGGCGTTTCCTGACGGGCCAATGAATACAATGCCGGCGCGTTTGCAGCGGTCGGCGAACTCGGCATGTTCT
>JBIKMD010000911.1:0-3021 GCA_044359465.1 Myxococcota bacterium | reverse complement strand
TGGCTCATGAGCATCGTGCGCAACGCAGCGAGTAGACAGTTTCGGGGCGCTGCGCATGGCGGTCGAGAGGACGCGACCGATGTCGAGCGAGACGTCGACGCCGGATGGGGCGACGCGCAAATGCAAACCCGTGCCCTCGCTCGGCTCGAGGACCGTGAACAAATTGAACGAGGTCTGGCCGCTCTGTCGCCTGCAGACCGCGAGATTCTTCTGCTGTCTGATTGCGAGGAACTCACGATCGACGAGATGAGTGCCATCCTTGGTTTACAAGCTGGTGCGGTCAAAAGCCGCGTTCATCGGGCCCGACTTCGCTTCGTTGCTGCACTCAGCAAGGGGGACCTCGTATGAAGGAAAATGAGCGTTCTGTCGGGGGCCTATGGTGTCGTGAGGTGTTGGCGCTGCTCAGTGACTATTTGGACGGCCGACTGACCGTTGAGCTCCGGGCGCAAGTGGAAACGCACGTGCGCGGTTGCCAGGTCTGCGAGCAGTTCGGCGGCTCGTTTGCGAAAGCCGTCACTGCGCTTCGCCGTCAGTTGCAAGCGCCAGCAAGCGATGAAGAGCTGAGGCTCCTCGATACGCTGGTTGGTCGTGTCTTTGATCCTGCGAAGCGCGATTGAGGGTTCGTTGAGCTTCTAGAAGCCTGCGAATCGAAATGCTCGTCCGTGGCTCTCACTACTTCGTGGGAGGCAAGATGAAAACAATCGCGTTGACCGAGCAAAATTTCGACAGCATCATTGGCTCAGGCGTCGTACTCGTCGACTGGTGGGCGCCTTGGTGTGGACCGTGCCGAGCGTTTGCGCCCGTATTCGAGAGGGCTGCGGAGCAGCATCCGGACGTCGCTTTTGCCAAGGTCAATACAGAACAAGCACAGCGGCTCGCGGGTGAGTTCGCAATTCAGGCCATCCCAACGTTGATGGTGTTCAAAGATGGCGTGCTCGTCTTTTCGCAGGCTGGGATGCTGCCTGCATCGGCCCTTGATGAGCTCGTAGTACAAGCGCGCAAGCTCGACATGGGTAAGGTGCGCGCTGCGATTGCGGCTGCTGAGGCAAAAGACAAAACCGGATGACGAGAGCAGTGCGGTAATCGCGTTTTGCCCTTGGCAACTCGTTGTCTACCAGTTGCCCATCGCGCCAAGAAAGGATTCGTTCGACCGCAGGATTGCTCACGTAGGAGCGCGAACCCTTTGCATAGTCGAAGGCTCTGACAGCGTGGAGGCTCCACATGTCAGCTGCAACAGACATCATCGTTACTCTGCCTGGCGGGCGCCGTGTCGATGCGCAGGTTGGTCGTCACGTCGTGCGCACCGACCAACCTGAAAACAACGGCGGCGAAGACGTTGCCCCGTCGCCATTCGATCTCTTCTTGGCCAGCCTTGGCACATGCGCGGGCATCTTTGTTCAAGGATTCTGCGCAAAAAGGGGTCTGCCAGCGGACGGTATCCGGATCATCGAACGACCTTCTTTCGGGCCAGAAGGCGTGCTCGCCAGTGTCGAATTGGACATCGAAGTGCCCGCCTCTTTTCCCGAAAAGTACCGAGAGGCCTTGGTGCGCGTTGCTGAACAATGCTCTGTCAAACGGGCAATCACTGCGCAGCCCGTGTTCACGGTGCGGGCACTTCAAAGTGGGCCGGTGCCTTGATGGGCAGGAGCAAATCAGGCGGCTTTGCGGATTTTTTCGGCGAGTGTGAGCTCGAAGAACGACTTCGCTTCGTCCAGCATGACAGCGTTGGATCGTTTCTTCTCCGCTTTGCGTGACAGGCGGTGGCAGAACTTGGCGGCGTGGCGGGTGGCTTCTCGGTAACGCGTGATTTCATCGGTGCTCAAATTGTCGCGCAGCGCGTAACGTTCGAACAGCGTTTCAACCAGAATGCTTTGCTCGGTGGAGCCTGGCTCAAGCGCGAGCTTTTCATTCAGATGCACGAACTTGTCGACCTCTGCTTGCAGCTCAAGCTCGAACAAGCTCACCGCGCGCTCTTTGTCCGATCTGTGCGCCAAGCATAGGAAGTGACTGACACCTTCGGCGACCACGCAGTAGTCGTCGAGTGCAGGCAAATCTCGAAGTGACAAGGCCTTGGAGGCGCGCGGCAGACGTTCCAACAAGTCTTCGGCGATGAACACACCAAGTCGCGGCTCTTCGCCCTCGGTGACGAACACTTGCTCGCTGATGGCGTGGTTGGCGCCGGGCATGTTGCTGCGCTCGTGTGAAGACATGAGAAACGACACGAGCGGTGGCTGCTCGCTGAGGCCGTTTTGTTTTTCGAGTGCTCGTTGCACTTCGGCAAGCGACGCCTGCGCGTCCATGCTCAGCCAATCTGCAATCAGCTTGTACATGTTACTGCGGCGTCGTTTTGAGGGTGCGGTTGGGAACAACGCCTCGTTCGATCAGGATGCGGTGCATCCGGTCACTGCCGGTCTTCATCCAGCGATCGTAGATGCGCAGCATGGAGGCATCTTTACTGCCTGTGCCTTCGCTCACTTCGTTGAGCACTTCGACGACTTTGGCGAATTTGCGTGCGAGCTCGTCGTAGAGGTCAACAAACACATCGGCGTCGCGTTTTTGTTCGAAGATGCTGGCGAGTGCCCCGTAAGCGCCCCCGCCCATACTAATATAGTAGTCAACATCGACGACCTTGCGGTTCAGGCTGTCGGCAAACCAGCCGCTGATGCAAAGCGCGAGATCGCCCAGGCGGCGCAGCATGCGCACGCGTTCTTCGTGCGGGACTTGCTGCGAGCGCAGGTACAGCATGGCAAGCGTTTCATCTTTGGTTGAATGTAGCGCGCCAGCTTGCGAGTACTGCGCGAGCAAGTTCACCACGTAGCTCTTCGTGTGCACGCTAAGGTCGATGCCTTGGTTGCCAACCGCGGCCTCGATTTCTTGATGGAAGAACCCTGCCATCGAAGTTTCGGTGCTGACCACCGGTGCTTGCTGCGTGGGCGTCGCGGGCGAGAGCTGTACCTTGGGACTGGACTTGATTGAAGGTTTATTCAACTTGCGATGCGTCATAAGTAAAAACCCCTGACC
>JBIKMD010000910.1:0-3029 GCA_044359465.1 Myxococcota bacterium | reverse complement strand
ATCGATTTTAATGGACGAAAGCTAACAATCAAAGCCATACGCTGAGCCGTCTGACGGCGCGCAGCCATGACTTGCGTTTCATTTTTTCGATTTTTTCCCTCCTGACTTGAGCGCTTTGACAGGCAAGGCGGGCGCAGGAGCCGGTACCTCGACCTCTTCGCGCGCTGCAAACGCCAAGGGATCATAGGGTTCGCCCCCAAGCTCCAGTTGGTAATGAAGGTGCGGGCCCGTTGCGATTCCCGTTGCACCTGAGCGTGCAATGAGCTCGCCTGCGCGTACGCTCGTTCCCTCTTCCACCAAACGTTCGGAGTTGTGCAGGTAGAGCGTTCGTGCGTTATTTCCGTGTGCGACTACGATGATGTTCCCGTTGTACGCGTCTAGGCTCGAACGCACCACGACGCCATCGGCTGCAGAAAAAACGGCAGTCCCAGAGGGAATGCCAAGGTCGATGCCTTTGTGAAACTTCTTCTCGCCACTGACTGGGTGAGTGCGCCATCCGAAGGGTGAGGTCACCCGTGCATCCCTCGGCCCTGGCCATTTCAGGTGATACCCCACACCAAGCATGGCAGCGAGCGAGGCCTGTTCGACGCTTGCCTCATACCCAGGTGGCAGTTGACGCGCGAGGTCCTCTAGATCGAGCCCGCGTCCCTCTCCACGTGCTCGCTTTTCCGCAAAACGCGCCGCCGCATCCCCCGCAAAGAGCTGAAGCATAGCCGCGTTCTCGTTCATCCCGCGCGCTTTCAATTTCTGCAGCGCCCGAATCATTGCTTCCGGCGTCTCCGGACTTCCGCCGGCATCAAGCTCGCGCAGCGATCTGCGAACCGTCTCTTTGGTTGCCTCGCTCGCTTGTTTGTAAGCCGCAAACGCGCCCCAACCGAGTGCGTCATCTGGGGTCAGCGCCGCCGAGGGAGGCGCAGCAGTAAGTGCCACGCGGGTGGACTGAGCGCTGAGCGTACCGCCCGTATAATAGGACAAGATAGGAGCCGACCGCTTTGAACCTACGAACCAACCGGCGACCGACCGTACGACGGCGCCCATGGGCGTATAATAGAGCGCCGCCCACAAGCAGAGCGCGACCACGCTGAGCTCAAAGCCATCGCGAAGATCACGCGCTTTCATGCTGCGCCGCTCATTTGAGAAACGCTCCGATCGCCGTAGCCTCGAACAAGGCAAAGTAGCCAAGCGGGAGGCCCGTGAGGCACACCCAGAGCTCGCTACGCCACGTGGGAACGAGCAACGCGGATGGATCTCGTTTACTGGCGCGTTGAAATGACGCCGCCACCGCGTCCACGCCAAGCACAACCAAACACGCGCCTAGCACGCACAGGCCAAAAATCTGCCCCAATGCTGGCGCACCACTTCCAAGAAGGCTCTGCAGCCGAAGCGTGACACCGCCCTGCACAATGCGCCCCACCGCCGCCGAACCAGCGAGGACGAAACAAGCGCCGAGCGAGGGCCTCACGAGCATAGCGATCCGACGTGCCCCGTGGGCCTGCAGCCCTTGCGTTTGACGCACGATTTCTTTGGCGATGGCGGAGAAGGAGTCGCGCGTTTGTTTTTTCTTCTCGAACGCGAAGACGGAGAGCCCCACCAGAAAATCGACAATGAGCTCCCAGATGAACGCCGCGCCGCGCGCGAACGTCGTGATGCCTCGGGCGCCCACGACGTCGACGAGCGGACGCGTGAGATCGAAGCGCGCAAGCAAACCATCGATTGCACCGTCGATGCTCTCAACGCCTGCAGCAATACGATCGTCCACGCTGTCTGCAGCCGCATGCACACCCATGCACACGAGTGAGAACGCTGCGAGTCCGTACAACCAAGCGCGCATAGTCCCAGCGTAACCTAGACGCTTCACGAAGCGAGAAACGCTCACACGCACAAAAAAGCCGAGCAGATTGATTCACGGCCGCGCTCCGCATACCAGCCCTTCGTGCGATTGGTTGTAGATTCAGACGTGCTTGCGGCGCCGCGAAGTGGTGTGGGTGTGTACCTCACCGAGCTTCTCTCGCGACTAGAACACACGTTGCAAATCGAGCGGCGTACGACGGCGAGCACGCAAGCGCCCGGAGCTGAGCGCCGATCTGTGGAAAAACGCTCGTTCGTGCGCCAACTGCCCCTCGCGTACGACCTGCGCCAAGCTCTACTCGGCATGCCACCGACCAAGGCTTTGTTTTTCGCACCGAACTTCATACTTCCGCCGAAGGCACTGGCGCGTGGCCCTCGTGTGGTCACCGTGCATGATTTGATCTTCTTCGACCACCCCGAATGGGCCGACGCTACGCGGGGCGGTTTTCTTCGTCGCGCGCTTCCTGCAACCGTCAAAGGCGCTGACGCCATCATCGCCGTGAGCGAGCAAACCAAACGCGAGCTCGATGAACGGTTTGGAGTGGGACAGAAAACCCATGTCATTGCGAACGGGATACGGCGGTGGTCACTGCAACGCAGCCGGACACCAAGGGGAGTACTCTGCCTTGGCAACATTGAGCCTCGAAAGGACCCGTTAACGCTGCTTTACGCACATCGCGCTCTTCCGGCGGAGCTGCGCGTGCAACACCCCCTGACCTTTGTTGGAGGAGCGCTAGATGTGGCCTATGCAAAGAGGCTGACGACTGCGCTAGATCCGCCAAATGCTCGCTGGGTCGGTAGTTTGAGCGACGACGCACTACAGCTTTTAGTCGCCGAGGCTGCGCTCGTTGTGACGCCGTCTCGGGCGGAAGGCTTTGGAATCGTTCCCTTGGAAATGGCGGCCGCCGGCGTGCCGGTCGTGAGCGCGGACATCACAATCACCAAGGAATTGCTCGGTTCATATGGCGACTACTACGAAGTCGGCAACGTGGAATCGCTGCGCAGCGTGCTCCACAACGCGCTGCGCGCCCCAAAAACTCCTGACGCAACTGCGCTGTACCAACGTTACGCGTGGGACCAATCAGCAGCGCAACATTTGGAGTTGTTCAAGTCGCTGGGCGGTTAACGGCTTTTGCCAGCTCAGCAGCCATTCGGCCACTCAAGATACAAACAAGCATCAC
>JBIKMD010000909.1:0-3031 GCA_044359465.1 Myxococcota bacterium | reverse complement strand
AAGTCTCCGTCACCCGCGTGTCTTCCGCAAATACTACCTTTGCCGTGCGCAACACCTCTGCGGCCCGCGGCGACAAATCGCCAAGATTCCCAAGTGGCGTCGCCACCACCGCAAGCACACTCACATCACACTCCAACGATGGGGGGCAGGTACCATTATTCGCAGGGGGCCAGGTCGGAAGTGGTGGGGACGCGAACCTGGAGCGATTGGCCAGAGGTGCGATCGGTCACAATGAAGGACGCTTCGGCGCCGAGCGTGGCGGCGGGACGCAAGGTGATTTGGTTAGCACCTCCGCCGCTGAAAATGGAATCGCTGTCTATGCGAAGCTGCGCGGGTAGAGAAGAGAAATCCAAGGACAGGAAACCCGCTGTTGCGAGCGAGAAACTATCGAGCCCAATGATCGTGAGACGGGCCACTTGGTTCGCATGCAACAAGAGTTGGTCCGTGGGCACCTCGCTACGGGAGGTGCAGCCGTTTTCCCCCGTCGTGTCGACGACGGTGACGGCAGACGTACGAAGCCGAACAACCGCGTGCGCACGCACTACAGGCATGGAACCTACAATGCCTCCGTAGCGCAGCACGTTGAACGCGTAGTCAGCCTCTTCGTCGAGCCACACCATGTGCTGGCCGGCGCCAAAAGATAGCACGCGGTACGTTCCGCCCGTGACTTGGAGCCCAAGCTCCGCGGCGGCGGTGGTGATGTCCGAGTCCTCACGCTGCAACAAGATGAGGACTGGATTGCCAACGCCCACCGGCGCCACGAATGGCTCAGTTTCAGCGAACGGCGGCGCCATGATCAGCCTGCCTTTGCCCGCCTCCACAACAACGGGGCCTTTTTGACATCCCGCAACGCACAGAGTGAGCAAACAAAGGCCTCTAAACCATCTGCCAAAAGCGACAAGCAGTGAACCGCGTCTAAACATGGGTGCCTTGAAGCATTGCTTGGCGTTCCTCAGGAAGCAACTTGCCGGGGTTGAGCAACCCGAGTGGATCGAACGCGGCCTTCAATCTGCGCTGCAGCGAAATAACGGGAGGCGCTTGCTCCAGGGCCAAAAACTCGCGTTTCACAAGGCCCACACCATGTTCACCAGTAATGGTGCCACCAAGGGCAACCGCCGCGCGATAGGTGGCAGCGAGCGCGCGGTCAATTCGCGCCTCATCCGTCGCACCGTTCCATAGATAATTCGTGTGCAGATTGCCGTCTCCGGCATGCCCGTAAGTGGCGTGCGCCAAGGACTCGCTCGCCGCGATGCGTTCGACGGCCTCAATCATTTTCGGAATCTGGCTAGGTGGAACGACGATGTCTTCACTCACCTTGTGATCGAAGCGCTGCTTCAGCGCGAGCGAAACACCTTTGCGCACGTCCCAAATTTTTCGGCGCTGCGCATCGTCTGCCGCGATCACGCAGGACCCTGCCTGAGCCACCTGGGCGCAGCGATCGATTTCGCTGAGCAAATCCCCTGCCCCTTCGAGCTCAACGAGCAAGCAGGCCTGCACCTGCGCATCGAGCATGGGCGCCTTCACAACACTGAGGGCCATGGGATCGAGGAGCTCGAGGGTCGCGGGAAGAATCCCCGCGTCAACAATGCGTACGACCGCGCGGGCTGCGGCGGCGACATTCGAGAAACCAAGCAGCGCAGTCTCTGTCTGCACAGGCCTAGGAACGAGCGCCAAGGTCAGCTCAGTCATGACGGCAAGCGTGCCTTCCGAGCCGCACAGCAGAGACGCTAGGTCATACCCCGCCACGCCCTTTTGTGTTCGCCGCCCCACGCGAAGCACTTCGCCGCCCATCAGCACGCAGGTCATTCCGAGCACGTAGTCGCGCGTCGTACCGTATTTAAACGAGCGTGGACCAGCCGCGTTTTCAGCGACAGTCCCCCCCACACTGCACCAGTCTGCGGACGCAGGGTCTGGCGGATAATAACGCCCCTCGGCAAGCACCGCCCGCTGCAGCTCGCCCAGGATCAGCCCGGGCTCTGCCACCACAAGGTTGTCGCCTTTTGAGATCTCCACGAGGCGCTGCATTCGCACTGTGGAGAGCAAAATCCCTCCATGTACGGCCAAAGCACCGCCGCTTTTGCCGCTACCTGCGCCTCGAGGGGTCACGGGCACCTTGCGTTCGGCTGCAAGCCGCAACACCGCCGCCACCTCCGCTGTCGACTCAGGATACACCACAACATGCGGCACGTAGGAGCCAGCGCCCGACTCGTCTTTGGACAAGTCCTCGAGCGCCGTCGTTTGCACTGGGTGTTTCAGGACCGCCTGAAGCGCCGCGCACAGGGCGTTCAGGTCGCCCGGTTCATAGCGTTTTGGCGGCTCTAAGCGAAACACAACAGGGGCCTAACACAACCCGCAACGTCCGGCACCTAGGGCCGATAACAGGACCGGAATGGTGCGCCGAGTCGTAAAACCGAGCACGGGTCAGGCGGCAGCCCCGTCAGCGGCCAATGCTGCGCTGGACGGCATGGTGGCGGCCATGGACACCGACGACGTTGGCGAGCTCGAACCCGAGTTTCAAGAAATGGTCAAAGGTGGCACGATCAAGCTCGACGAGCGCGATCGCGAGCGCCTGTTTTTCCGCCTCACCAACTACTTCGCCAGCAAAGAAGCCAAAGAAGACCAAAAACGAACGCTGTGGGCCAAGGTTCGCTCGCAGCTCGACCAACTCTTCAAGTCGGTCACCTTCGTTCGCAACGAAAAAGCCCCCACCCGCTACACCACACCCGCGCTCGGTCAGGGCGAACGCCTCGATCTCTGGCAGCAGCGCATGAGCCGCATCGTTCAATCCTGGCGGCGAGGTAAACGCGTCGACGTGACAGAGCGCCTCACGGACAACGGTGATTTTACACTCTACTTCGACGACTACGGTACCTTCGACCGGCCTATCACTTTTGCGGTGCGCGCTAGCAAACGCGGCGAATTGTACTCGGTGGACTTCCAGCCAGGCCAAGGCGAGCTCGAGAAACTGCTCGGCGAGTCAGCACGCGAGCAGCTCCGTTTGTTTTTTCACGCCGTGCTCAACGATCACAGA
>JBIKMD010000908.1:0-3032 GCA_044359465.1 Myxococcota bacterium | reverse complement strand
AACCAGACGGCACGCTTGTGCTTCGACTCAGCGGCGCACCCAACGTGAACCTGAGCAACATCCTTGGCGAACGCGTTCCGTCCACGCTCATGGCACTCATCGAATCAGCCACACGCCTCAGTGGCGCAGGAGGCAGTCGATCGAGTGAGCTCGAAGCCCATCCCCTGCAAACACTCGCCGCTCACGGTGTAGGCGTTCACGTTAGTGACGTATCTTTCGCACGGCCAATTGGTCTCGGCGGCAACGCCTTCGTCACACCAGCAGCGGGCAATCGTTTCTCCGTCGACATCACGGGAGGCGAACTGCGGCTCTCGGGTCGTGTTGCGATCGCCGACGGCGCCATTGGTGATGGCGGAACGGGCATCACTGGCCTGCGCGGCAGTGCAAACGTCAGCGTACGCGTGACGGGCGATGGCGACGCGCGCGTGATCGACACAAGATTGAGCATTAGCGACGCCCACGTAGCGACACTGGGTTTTGCACGCAGCAACGGCGACCGTTTGGCGCTAACGGAGGCGCACGTCGCGGATTCCACCCTTTCACTTCGTAGCGCCCATGGTGAAACGACCGTCACTGCAGACCTTGGTTCCGTCAGTGGCGCGCTAGCTCCGTCACGGCTGTCGGTAGCCCACGGCAGCAGCATCGTTCCGATTGCCATTGAAGGAGGGAGTTTTGAAGGCAGTGACCTTCACGTCACCCAAGGCGGGTTCAATGGCGCAGGCACGCTCACGGGCGTGCGGGTCAGCGCCCCAGCGCTCGATCTTCCCATCTCCGGCCTGGCACTGCACACGACGCGTCTCGATGCGACAGTGACCGGCGGCGTCAGCTTCGACTCGGGCGCTCGCATGAGCTTCACTGGCGACATCGCAGTTGCGGCAGATATAGACCGTGGCAGCCTTGGTTCGAGCAGCGGAAACTTCAGTGCACGTGTTGGCACCGGTACACGCGCACGCTTTGCGTTCACCGAGCTTGCGCTGGGCGACTTTGAAGTAGGCCACCGCCTTGCGGCTGGCAGCGGAGATCTACGTCTCGCCTTGCGCGGTGGACACATCACTTTGCCGAACGGAACCCGTTTGACGCTGGCCGCCGGTTCGACTGGCACACTTCGAGTTGACAGCCTGAACCAAGTCCAAGGTGATGCGGTGGCAGACATCCGTGGAAGTTTCCGGTTCAGCGCCTCAACCGCTGCACGCATTCCAGCAAGTGGCCTAGAAGTCGCCCCGGGCGTGCGTCTTCGTCGCGTCGCAGGTTCAAGCGGTACCTTCGAGCTCTCGGGCGCCGGCTTTCACCTTGGTCACGATGGTCGTTTCAGCATTGGCAGCGTGCGTTTGGATGCGACCGTGCACGCCGACGCGGTTGAAGCCTCGGCGCCGCGCTAGGCAAAAACGTCGTCGTTGAGAGGCGCGCCTCAGTTCGCAGGACAAGTCGGGTTGAGACAGGCAGAGCTGGTGCTACCCGGCGCTGGTGTTTCGCACACGCAGAGCGCGAGCGAGAGGGGCGTCGTCTGCGATCCAGCGACCCCAAATTTGGCAATGCAACCCACAGCGATCACGGTACGCGGCGTCACATTCGGTTCGGCAACAATGTCGACGTTCCACCCCTGTGCGAGAAGCGCGTAGTCGTTTCCAGGCGGCACCTTGATGTCGAGCGAAGTCGTGACGCCATTCGCCAAATCAAAGGACACTTGCGCACTGCCTGACGCTTTGATGGTCTCTTGCAGCTCGTCAGCAAAAAAGCGTTCACACACACGGTCACCACTGTCAGGGAGTGCGGAGCGCGGCACCACGAACAACTCGATGCTGCGAATCTCTGCGGAACGAAACGCCTGAGGCAAAATAAAGTCGGCGCTCACACCCACCGGCGCTTCGGCGCACGCGGTGAGGATCAAAAACAAAAGACCGTAGTTCATTGCGGACTTCACTGCGGCACCGTCACATTCACGCGCACCGTACCGTCGGCACTGTTGCGCGCGGCAATGGAGCCTCCGACTGCCGCTGCAGTCACGCCGCCCGCGACCACCACGCCCACGATCGTCCACGTGAGCCAATGTTTGTACCAGGGCGTCGCCCCAGCGGTGGCACCGGCTTTGGTGTCTTCTTTCACGTCGAGCAGCAGCGGTTGCATGCGTGACCCTGCGCTCGCACGCGGCTCACCGTCGATGCTCGCGACCACATAATACCCGTTCACATTCTGATCTTTGGGGATCTCACGTGTAAAACAACCGCTATCGAAGGTAGCAAGCCCGCCACTTTCGCCTGCCGCCGTCGTAAACACCACTTTGACCTCTGCGCGTTTTGGTAGCCCCGAGCCGCACACCTTCACGGTGTTGTTCGTCGGCATGGGCTGGAGCGTAATGGCAACTTGTTTGCGTGCGCGCTCTAGGGCCGCCACTACCTTTTTCGCGACGAGCGGCCACTCAAAGTCAGGCACTTCCGAGAACAAACGCACAAGTGCCTTCTGCGATAGCGCGTCATTGCCGAGCGCAAGCTCAGACACCCCGAGCATGAACAAAGCGTCCGCCAGCGCACTCCGCTCGAGCGCCGACAGATCACCATCGCGCAGCTTTTTGACGACCTCTTCGTAGCGCGCACTTTCGTACGCAGCTCTGGCCGACGCGAGCGCTTCACTATCTACGGGAGCGGCAATCAAAAAAAGAACAGCAGCAATCACGCCAGGGAATGTGCGAGAAGGTCAGTAGCCCGTCAACTTTAAGAAACACGGGCAAGCCTTGGCTGCGAGGGACGTGGTGCGACTGGCGTCTGGCTGACCATGGCTTTTGGCTCACTCGCCCCAGGTGGCCACTCGAGCAACGACGCCTCACGTTTGCCCTCACTCGGCTTTATCCAAACGAAGCTCTGCGTGCCCACACGCTTCTTGCATTCTGGATCGGCAAACGCAGGTGACCAAAAACCGCTATTCAAATACTCCACGGGCCCAATACGGCGGACTTGCGGTTCGTGTGTGTGCCCAAAAACCACACGTGAACAACCCGTGATCTTGTTGATCAGCTCGGCGTTGCGCTCGGACAAAAG
>JBIKMD010000907.1:0-3033 GCA_044359465.1 Myxococcota bacterium | reverse complement strand
CGTAACAAGGTAGCCGTAGGGGAACCTGCGGCTGGATCACCTCCTTTCTAAGGAGTTTTGCTGGATTTAAACCCAGCAAGATTTCGGTCATACGCTTCTCTTCACTCTCCTGTTGCCAACGCGCATCGTCTCTTCATTCTTCAATTCTAAAATACGCTCAAACAAACCAAACTATCGTCCTACATTCTCTTGAGTAGGCTGTGATTCTTCGGGTCGATTCTGTTGGCATAGGCTGGCGAAGCGAACAGCTCTCTCCACTGCTCAGGCGTACCAAACACATTGAGCTTGTTCACGGTGGAAAGCCAAAGGGCCCAGGATCCGTCAGGTTGTGGCCCTTCTTTCCCATCCGGGAAGGCCGGCTTGATCGCCGCAAGGTATTCAGGACGCGGAGTGCCAAACGGATCCCACATGCGTAGCAGTTGCCCCTGAATGCTCTCAAGGGTGTACTCGTGGTAGTGAAAGCCTTGCGTCGCAGGTTCCGTTCTCACTCCCACATTCATTCGGAAGCCTCTCGCCATGAGGTCTTCAACCTCTGCCGACGTGATGTTATTGATCGGCTGTTCGATCAGCAAACGACCGTCCAGGGTGGTTTGTTCTAAAAAATCTACCAGCTTGTTCAACTGCATGTGCGCCTTGGTGAGGATTGGGAACCAAAGCGGCTGGGTGGTGGAGAATCCGTCCGCTGTTTTTGTACAGTCTGTCTGGCTCGCAAAGACCCGTGGCGGGTAATACTCATGGAAGCCGTTGTTCACGATAAGGTGGTTGTCGATCCTGATGGGGCTTGCCCACAAGATGGGCGAATAGTCTGACGGAACGGGTAACCAGTACCTGTCGTAGAACGTCATCGCAACCGTGTAGGTGCCGTCGCCGTGATCGGTGATGGTTTTCTTCAGTAGCTCGGGGTTTTTCAGTTGGGTGTGCCGCCAGGCGGCAATGATCCAACAGTTGCCGAGTGTGCGTTGACGCATTTCGTCCAAGGCAAGGGTGTCGCCAGGCGAAAAGAGAGGACCAGTGACAGGCGCGAGACTGCGATCTGTGAATGCGTCCTGGTAGCAGTTGTACTTTTTTATCACCCCCTCGTCTGCGTAGAACTTTCGTTGCAGCGGTGGGGGAATGATCAAGCCGTGGCGTGCTTTTGCCGGAAGCGCCTCGCCAACGGCAGCAAGTTTGATCTCGAAGCGTGCACCAGGCTCGGCGAGCAGACGCACGTCGGGTAGGTTGCCTTTTTCATCGAGCTTGGTTTTCAGCTTTCCAAGCGTGAGGGTCGCAAAAGGTGGTCCCAGCGGAGTGGAGGAGTAGATGCGCACATGGCCGCCGGCTTCATGCTCGACGCGGAGTGCGGCAATGTCTGGCGTGAGTTTGCTCTTTTTTGTTGGCGCAGTTTTGGCCGCGGTGACCGGGACGAAGACGTCCGTAGTGGCGAGACCGGGCGCTGTCGTTGTGACTGACGTGAGCGTGGACGCCGTTGCGCCAACTTCCTGAGTGTTGCCAGCTATCGCGATGGGGGCGACCCGTTGAGTTTTGATGGGCATGGCTAGCTTATCGCCGCATCGAGAGCCGTGAATGCGCCAGGTCAGCGGCAAATGACGCTTGCGAATGCGGAATCGCGGAGCATGAGCCACTAACGCCTCACAGCGTCAAAACAGCGCATCCCGCATGAAAAGCGTGAACGATCGATTGTGATGCTTTGGTCCGCCTCGCAGGTACACTCTGGCCATGCTGCACGATCGTCGTTCGTTTCTGGCGCTGCTCGGGGCTGCGGTCACCACCGCGTACCTCCCTGGCTGCACTGGCGCGCCAAAACAGCGACGCGGTGTGGTGATCGGCAACATGAAGGGGCGCAAAGCCGAAGGTGAACAGCTTGTTTACGCGCTCGTTCTCACTGATCTCGATTCGCGCAAGCAGCAGCAAATACCACTCGAGTTCTACGGTCACGGATTTGCCGTGGACCCTCGCGACGCAAACCGAGCGCTGTTGTTCGAGAAAAAAGGCCCAGGTGCCGGAGAGGTTGACCTCAAGAACGGAGCCTTCGTTCGCCGCCTCACGACTAAGTCGGAGCGTGCTTTTTACGGACACGGGGTGTTTTCGGCGGATGGCGCGTTGCTTTTTGTCACCGAGAACTTGCTGGCGACAAAACAAGGCTTGGTCTCCGTTTGGGATGGCCGCACGTTGGCGCCTTTGGGTGAATTTCCAAGCTACGGACAAAATCCCCATGATTGTTTGCTGACCGACGGCGGCAACACCCTCGTCGTGACCAATGGCGGTGGCGCTTTTGCTGGGGATGCGCTTGGTTCGGTGGCTTTCATCGACATCGCTTCGCGCAAATTGCTCGAACAAATGCCCATCGCGACAAAGACCTTCAATGCGGGGCACGTTGCAGTAGCTCGCGCTGGACAGGTGGTGACCGTTTCTGCGCCGCGTGAGGGTTTGCCCGAGGACGCTTTGGGCGCGGTGTCTTTTGGTGCGCGGCACGGGGCGCTCGCTCCAGCCACCGCGCCAGCAACGGTCGTTTCCAAAATGCAGGGCGAAGTGCTGAGTGTTTGTATTCACGAGCCTACCCAGCGTGTGGCAGTCACTTGTCCCAAAGGAAAACAATTCTCAGTTTGGGACTTGTCCGGCGAGCGCTTGCTCAAGGAGGTCGTCGGAATACCGAGTCCGCGAGGCGTTACGCTCACCTTAGACGGAAACTACTTTGTTTTGAGCTACGGTGAGCGCGGCAACCTTGCGTTCTACTCCACGGCTTCGCTCGAGGTGGCGGCAGCGATGGAAATCCCAGAGACCGGGCTGAGTGGATCGCATCTCTACACGTGGCAGAAGACCTAGCTGCGAATCGCTGGCAGGCCGCGCGTGAACGCGAGCACTGCCCCGAGAACAATGAGCGGTAAACCCATCGCGTACAGAGTCGTGTTTGGCCCGTGCGACACAGCGTAAGGAACAACAAGCGCCACGCCAGCGTCGCCGCCGAGCTCGTACAAGAGATTGCTCGTGCTCAGGATTCGGCCGCGCTCTGCGTCGGGTGTGTCTAGCAGGAAG
>JBIKMD010000906.1:0-3038 GCA_044359465.1 Myxococcota bacterium | reverse complement strand
GCAGTGAGCCGGGTTGCGAAGTCTAGAGAAGCAGGGTTTGGCGTAGCGGCAGGCAACTCAGAGGAGGCGCACGAGCTGAAGCTGGGTTGCCCGCGGCAGCGGCGCGGTCAGCCAGGATCCTATTGATCACCGCGCGCTCAGTGATGCCAGCGATGACGCGGGCGCGGCCGTCCCCCAAGGGGACTTCCTACGGGGCACCACAGCGCTCGCAGTGCAGAATGTCGACCGCGAACGTACGCTTGAGCAATTGCGCCCATGTCATGGTGCAGGGCGGTGCAAGCGGTTTGGGGAATGTTTCACTCGGCACGTTCTCGTCGCCGGACACGGTTGGCTTTCGCCTGCGGGTCGCAACGCGCACGATGTCGCTTCGATGCTTAGCATTAGCGGCGAGCAGGCCGAAGTACGCGCTGGCTACAACGCGCGAAAAACGCCTCAGCGGCGTTTTACTCGTGCTGATGTGGCGCAGGTACGAGCATGGCAATGCGGCGAATGAAGGCTTGTCGCGTAAAACGCAGCACCTGCGAACCATCGCTGAAAACCCGCTTCATGGTGAAGGTCACGAGACCGTTTTCGAAGTGCAAACGGTCTTGAGCGATGGCCGGGCGAAGGATGCATCGAAACAAGCGCAGGCGCGCAGCCTCGGAACATCAGGAACGACGTGATCCACGAGGTACAGAGAAAGCTCGTTCATTTTACGACCTACGCACGAGCTACATACAGCGCGCCCTTTGCAGGAAAACCCGACAAGGCGCTCGTGCTTGCAGTCCGGGCAAACAACGCGAACGAAGCCTCGGTCGATCTCGCCACAACCAGTGATGCTTTCTAGCGCACGCCAAACGAAGCGCGGCAAGTAGACATCCGACGCTTCGAGATCAGCGCGCGTTTGCGTGAGCGAGTGAGCCAGGATTGCGCGCAGCGTGTTGTCTTGCGGTGAGCGAGGTCGAGACAAAGCCCTCGCAACAGTGTCTCGGCGCGCTTCTCTCCAAAGACGAGTGGAACAAGAAGTTCATCGCAGACAAGAAGCAAGACCGAGCAGACATCGCAGGCCTCCTCAGTGCACTGCCCCAGAACGCGCGTCAAAAAGTCGAAGCAGCGTTCAATGACTCACACGACAACGCGTCGGTCGACATCGACAAAATTGCGAACACCGCGCTTGCCGTCGCATTGAGCTCGATTCAAAATGGGGTTTGGGGTCGCTGGAATGACAACTGGCACAGCGTACATGAAGTGCTGGTCGTCATTAAAGAAAAATACGGTGAGCCAAAAGCCAACGAGCTGGCGTGGAAGCTCGAAGACACGACTGCGCCAAACAAGACGATCAGATACACGGATCTCGTCTTGCCGATGATCGTTGCCTCGGGACCACCAACGAACCGTGACGAAGCCACGCTGCAAGAACGCGTGAAGCTGCAGCAGGAGTGGGAGAAGAAGCGCGGCGATCAAGAAACCCAGCTCAAAGCGCAGGTCAAAAACCTGCCGATGAGCAGCGGCGCTTGGGCATCTGTCAAGCTCGACCAAGCTGACGCAGAGACCAAGGCCAAACGTGCCCTCTGGAACGCATACGTGAACGCTGCTCCCTAAGCGAGGCCGCCACACTTCCGCGCGATCGTGACGATCCGTTTGATCGCCTGGTGGTTTGCCAGCCGCTGAGCGAACAGCTCCCTAGCGTCAGCGCTGCCGAAGCGCTCGACCGGTAGCCCGTCAAGCGAAAGTGGTACCGCCTGGAGCGTAGAGCGCCTAGACCGCGGACGCTGAGCGGGCCTGGCTCAGCGTTTGCAAAAACGCACCACATGGTCCACGTTTTCGCCGTCATTCTTGCTGTTTCCTCCACGTTTCAACTGAAGATTCTCGATTGCGTAGATGAGCAAAGCTTACGCAGCGCCATCGACTCGCAAAGCATCGAGCGAGACACAAAAGTCCTAGTCGCTTGCAGTGGCGAGGACACGAACATCGCAGTGAGTCGTCCACGCTATCGTTCAAGCACTCGAACAGTACGCGCAGCCTCTGCCACTGACGTGGCGACGGAGGTCGCGCTGCTCTCGAACACTCTCGTCTTTGACATCCCGCCTGATGAGCCGCGGGCAGCGCCGACACCCACAGCATGGAACACGCACGGCGCGCTGACCCTCGGCAAACGCCATCACGGCTTTCGCATCGCCATCAGCGGCGGTTTTGACACCTTGCTCTCGAGCGTCATTGGCAATGACTTTCGCTACAGCTACCGTCTCAGCAACAACCTTGAGCTGAGCGCTGGTCTACGCAGCTTCTTCTTGCTCCCAGAGATCATCTTCGACTTCACTCCGCTGCCAACGACGCCAGTCATTCTTGGCTTCCATCCACGTCTTGGATTCGTGCGCGACCTTCGCGATCGTTTGGCGTTCTTCGTTCAAGCGGACGTCATGCCAACTTTGGATCTGTCTACGGTCCGCGCCACGCAAGTGCCGGTTTTCGCGGCAAATGTGTCAATTGGCATGCTCGAAGGTTTTGTAAACGCAACAAACCAGAAACCTCACGACGACGCGGCGCGATAAATGAGTGACTTAGTGAGGAGCCATTCATGTCGAAGCCGATTGATAACAACAAGCCGTTTTTTGCCCGTTTGCTCGAAGCGCAGGACAAACCAAAGGCTCAAGCTACGCAGACCACGGAAGCGGCGCCCGTCAAACAAACGGACGCCGACAAGGACACGGATAAGGTCGCGCAAACGCGCAAGTTCCCTAGTGACAACGAAGATGGTGGCATCACCAACCGTCCGCCCGTCATGACGACGCGCAAGTTTCCGAGCGACAACGAGGACGGCGGCAACATCCATCACCCCGGGACTTTGCCGCCGATCCAGACGGATGACACGAAGCAAAACGTAACGACCGAGAAGTTCCCGAGCGACAGCGAAGACGGTGGCGACGGCATGATCACCACCGCCAAGTTCCCGAGCGACAATGAAGACGGCGGCGTGAGCGAGCCAGACGTTGGCAACGTCACCACCAAGAAGTTCCCGAGCGACAATGAAGACGGCGGCGTGAGCGAGCCGGACGTTG
>JBIKMD010000905.1:0-3039 GCA_044359465.1 Myxococcota bacterium | reverse complement strand
AGACGCTCGCTCCCTATTTTGTCGTCGAGGGCGATTTACCGCTTCCACTCCGCGATACCGTCGTCGACGTGTCGATCTCAGGGGTGGTGGCGGCAGTCAGGATTACTCAGACCTACATCAACACGGGCGTGACACCACTTCATGCCAAGTATGTGTTTCCCGCTTCCACTCGCGCCGCGGTGAACGGGTTGCGTATGACCGTGCGTGATGAAGTGACCGTCGCAAAGATTAAGGAGCGCGAGCAGGCACAGCGCGAGTTCGTCGCTGCGAAAGAGCAGGGGAAGAGCGCGTCGCTGCTGACGCAAGAAAGACCGAACGTGTTCACCATGAACGTGGCAAACGTGCTTCCAGGCGATGAGATCCGCGTCGAGCTCACGTACAACGAGCTGCTGGTTCCGACAGACGGGGTGTACGCCTTCGTGTATCCCACGGCAATCGGGCCGCGCTATTCCAGTAGTGCCTATGCGTTCAACGGACCGCTCGATCACTTCATCGCCACGCCCTACCTTGATGCACATGAGCCGCGCCGCGATGCGTTCACTCTGACGGCGACCATCGAGTCCGGTATTCCGATTGCGGCTGTACGTTCGACGACACATCCGGTGAGTACGCGTTTCCAATCGCCGAGCAGTGTTCGCGTCGCGTTGGATCCGCGCGACGAGACGCCTGCGAACCGCGACTTCGTGCTCGAGTACGCCTTGGCTCAAGATCAGATCGCCTCGGGTCTCATGACTTACTCAGTAGGCGACGAGAGCTACTTCTTGCTCATGGCAGAGCCGCCAAAACGCGTCGAGCCGAAGATGATCGTCCCGCGCGAGTACATCTTTGTGCTCGATGTGTCGGGCTCCATGTACGGTTTTCCGCTGAATACCGCCAAAGAAGTGATGCGGGGTCTGCTTGGCGAGCTACGCGCTAACGAACGCTTCAATGTGATCTTGTTCTCTGGCCGCGCTGCCGTTCTATATTCACAGTCCGTTGAAGCGTCGGAGCCCGCAATCGATGCTGCGATGCAGCTCATTGATGACCAAGTGGGTGGCGGCGGCACCGAGCTCGCGGCTGCGCTTCAAAAAGCGTTCGACCTTCCCAAATCACAAGACATGTCGCGAAGTGTCGTCGTTGTGACGGATGGTTTCATCGCAGAAGAACGCTACGCATTCGATTTGGTTCGCTCTCACTTGCATGAGGCAAATGTTTTCAGTTTTGGCATTGGCTCTTCAGTGAACCGTCATTTGATCGAAGGTGTGGCCCACGCCGGGCTCGGTGAGCCGTTTATCGTTACCAAACCCGAAGATGCGCCTGCGGCTGCGTCGCGCTTTCGCAACTATATCTCGTCGCCGCTGCTCACCGGCCTGTCGCTGCGCGGCGAGGGGCTCGAGCTCTACGATGTGGAGCCAAAAACCATTCCGGACGTCTTTGCTTCGCGCCCAGTAGTTGTGACCGGAAAATTCAAAGGCAGCGGCGTGTTCAAGCTGGTGGGCGTGAATTTCGAGCGCAGCTTCGCGAGCGAGACCGCGGTCACTGGCAGCAGTGCACTTCGTCAACTGTGGGCTCGTTCGCGTCTAGTGTCTCTTGCAGACATGGGCGGCGAAAGAGAAGAGCGTGACGCGATCACCAAACTTGGCCTCACCTACAACCTACTCACCAAATACACCTCGTTCATTGCAGTGCATGAGCAAGTACGTACCTCTGAAGCGGGGTTCGATGTGGAGCAGCCGCAAGTGATGCCGCAGGGCATGGAGGCATCACCAATGACTGAGGGAACAGAGCCCGAGCTGTTCATTGTTGGTCTGCTTCTCGCGCTCATTGTCTTCTTTGCGCCTAAACGCCAGGTAGCAGAGTGATGCTCGTCTTGAGGGCGGTCATCGCGATCGCCTGCGTGTTGGCGCTCAAGCTTCACTACGCTTCAGCCAACGTGCGAGAGCTTGCATGGATTCTTCGCCCAACGGCCGCACTCGTGTCGTGCTTCACTGGGGTTCCGTTCGACTTCGAGAGTGACCTTGGTTTTGTGAACCGAGCGCTCGCTTTCGCAATCGCTAAGCCCTGTGCGGGTGTGAACTTCGCGGTGATCGTCTTCATCATGCTCGCCTTTACAGCGAGGCGTTTGCCTCTGCTGCTGTGCGCTGCGCTCGCTTTCGGCGTGACGCTCATCGTGAACGCATCAAGGATCGCACTCTCTGTCGTGCGCTTGCAGGCCTCACTGTCGACGCCGCTCGTTGATGCGGAACAATTGCATCGCTTGGAAGGCGTGGTTGTTTACTTCGCGGCGCTGCTCGCGGTGTATCTGCTGGTCGCGCGCAAGCCTGCGGTCTGGGTTCCGCTCGCGTTCTATCTCTGCGGAACGCTCGTTGTTCCCGCGCTCAACGGGGCGAGCTTCGGCCAGCACACGTTGACCGTCTTTCTCGCGTCGTCTGCCATCGCCCTGCTAGTTTGCGTAGTGGGCCTGTTAAGGCAGCGCTTCGCCACGCGTTATGGACGCGTTAGGCCCAAGTGCTGACTTCTTCCTTACAGGTTGCCATCCATTTCGCCCGCTGCTCAGCTACTCCGGCGCGCACGAGCAGGTCATTGTCGATTTTTGTTTCTGGATCGCCACAGGTGAGAATGCCGGAGGCAGCGTCGGCAAAATGCGTCACAACTAAGACCTCGCCAGGTTTGCCTTTCACATCACTAGGGTGATCGTGGAACGCGGTTGATTCAACGACGTTGAACGGGATGCCCCATGTGGCGAGGAGGTGTGCACCAATTTCTGCGTGCGAAACCCCGAGGACCGCAAGTTCGGCCTGGCGCGCGCTCTCTCCCTGCTGGACGATGCGCTGCTGTACTACTTCGAGCTCGGCCGGATGTCGGAGCGCCAGTACCAACTTGCCAATGTCGTGCACGATCGCTGCGGTGTAGGCCTCCTCCTCGAGGCGAGGATCGAGCGCGTGCATTAACCGACGAGCAAGGCGCGCCGCGCGTAGCGAATACATCTGAAAGTGTTCGAGCGAAAAGCTTCGAGAAGGAGCCTTCTCGAAGGAAGCAAACACGTGCGCGGTGACGACA
>JBIKMD010000903.1:0-3046 GCA_044359465.1 Myxococcota bacterium | reverse complement strand
TCGAAGTGGGCCGCCAAGTAGGCAAGGGTGGCGTGCGATGCGCCGGCGGGTTTGGCGATGGTTTTTTGGGGCAGTGACGCACTGAGCCAGCGTGACGCAGTGTGCAGAATGGACGCGTCAGCGTTCTGCAACGCTCGTGCGCAATTGAAGCCAAGCGCCCAAGCGTCTTTCAGCTCCGGTAGGCGCAACAATAGCTCGTCCGTCTCATCACCCGCGATGAAAGACGCGCTCATTGGCGTTTGCATTTGCGCGAGCGACGACATCACGGGCACCAACCAACTGAGATCACGAAGTGAGAGCGATTCGAACCAGATTCCGGTCTCGAGGCGTCGGCGTTGTACAACCGAGCGGGCGCAAGTCAAGACACGCTCCATCTCGGGTGCTTGATCGAGCATGACTGGTCCCAGCGAAATGTGCACGTGTTTTGGCTTGGCCGCCCACGCGTGGTCGAGCGCTGCCTCTATGAGCTCGGTGATTTGCGCGTCGCTGAGGGCCTTTGCGCTCCATGGCAGCGCGAAGGTGTTGGTCAGGAGCAGCTCCGCGCCGGCCGCAACGTCACGCGCGTGCAGCATTCTGACCAACGTAGGATGGGTGAGGGTCGCGTGGAGCACAGCCGCCGCTTCGATGTGAAATTCATCGATGAGCCGCGTGCCCATGGCGGCATCGAGCACGATCATTTTTTCAAGTGCTGCGCGAGCGCAGTCGTCGAGTGGTCTTTAGGATCGCCTACAATCTTGGTCTGGATGCCGAGTGACTTGCTGAGTGCTGCTTCAGGCACGCTGCCTTCGGTGTAATCCGTTCCCTTACAGTGAAAGGTGGGGCGCACGCCCTCAAGGACGGGCTCTACGGTGTCCGTTTCGAAGATGAACGCATAGTCGACGCAGCGCAGCGCTTGCACTAGCTCGAGACGCTCGGCCTCTGGGATCACTGGACGCGTAGGGCCTTTTGCTCTTTTTACGGAAGCGTCTGCGTTGACCGCCACAATGAGAACGTCTGCGAGCGCTTTGCTCGCTTGCAAATAGCGCAGATGCCCCACGTGCAAGAGATCGAACGCGCCATTGGCTAGGGCAACGGTCTTGCCCTCGGCACGGGCGGCGTCGGCCATCGCGATCGCGCGTTTCATTTTTTCTTCTTCTTTTCCCACTCGAGCTTGTCGGCTGTGGCGCCAGCTTTGTCGCCGAGCGCGTCACGTACTTTGTAGCGCCTATAGAGCACATCCGCTTCGTTCGGATCCTTGGCGAGAAGCGCCGTGTAGGTTGCTTCTGCGCGTTTCAAATCGCCCGATGCAGCGAGCGCGTCGCCCAGCTGACGTTTGCACGTGGGATCGTCAAAGCTTTTGAGCGCGGCGTCAAAACGTTTGATGGCGGCGTCCACCTTTTTGATTTTGCTTTCGACGTAAGCGAGGTCGCACTGCGCCTGCGCGTTTTTGGGGTCTAGCTCAATGGCACGTTTCAGTACGCCTTCGGCCTCTGCGTAGCGCTGCCGCAAGATCAGCGTGGTGCCCCATTCGCTGAGCAGATCCACGTCTTTTGGAAAACGTTTGGCGGCGTCCGCGTAGACTTTGTCCGATTCTTCGTAGCGCTTGAGCACGTCGAGCTGCAGCGCCAGGTTTAAGTGCGCTTCGATCATCTCGGGCCGACGTTTCACGGCGCCCTGAAACGCCTTAACCGCTTCCTCTGGCTTCTCTTGCTGCGCGTAGATCAGGCCGTAGTAATAGTCGGTGCGCCCTTCGTCTGGATAGTGCTTCTTCGCTTGCTCGAGCATAAGCTTGGCGCGGTCGAGCTTGCCGTTTTTGATGTTGTTTTCTGCCGCTTGCAGCATCGTCTCAACGGGAACGACGTCGTCTGCCGCCGCAAAAGCGAGGAGTAGGGCCAAAACCTTCATGGTCAGGGCAGGTAGCATACTCTCCGGACGCACAAAATGGACGCGGACACAGAAGGCCGGGTACATTTGAGCCGTGCCATGGCTCCTCGCATTGGCTGCTTCGCTGCAGCTCGCTCAAACCACGACGAAACAGCTCGGCCCACTTGGCGACGAGTTTCGTGGCAACTTCGGCTACTACGTGACCGGCAACACCATGGCGGAGCCCTTCACCGATCAAGCTGACGGGCTTGCTTGTTTGCTTCCGGAGAATACAGCGACCATCCCGGAGTCTGCGATCGGCCCGGCCGCCAAGGTGCAAAAAGCCTATCTCTATTACTCAGGTAACGTTTTTTCGAAGGCGAGCTCTGGCACCCAAGCTGACCTCAACACCATTGATCGTAGCGTTAATTTGACGCTGCCGAGCAGTGAAGTACTCACGCTCGCGCCTGAGACGGTCTATCGCTCTGCCTTTGTTGATCCCTTGCTCTCCGACCGTACGAGTTATTTCTACACGGCGCGTGTCGACATGACGGCTGCGCTCAAAGCGCAAGCGTCGGTGGCTGGGACCTATAAGTTCTCGGGTTTTGAAACGCCGATTTGTCGCCAAAGTCCTGACGTCGTTTGCAGCCCGAGCTCGGTGCCTCCGCCTAAGTGTAATGATGCCTACTTTCGCGCCACCGCGTCTTTCATGATGGTCGTCGTGTTCAATGACCCAGCGCTGCCGCCACGTGCCATCAAGCTTTTTGATGGGCTCGAGATCATTGACGCCATCACGCCAACTAGAACCTTGTCTTTGACGGGCCTGACGGTCACCTCCATTCCGCGCGGAACCCTGACGCTCTACGGCATCGAGGGCGACGCGCGGCAAACAGGCGAGAGCGCCGGCATCAGCGCAGGGGGCCGGGCAGAGCTTCCGCTCGGCCGCGTGATCACACCCGCGCCAGCGCCTCCAATGAGTGATGCGTGCGGCGATACGTCGTGGCCAAACTGGTCCGAGAATCTGTTCGATTCGAGCACGGTGCTAGACCCCGCGAGCCCTAGCCTTGGTCAGTGCACACGCGGAATCGATATCGACACTTACGACATCTCATCGAGCCTCCAACCGGCTGACAAGAACGTAGACGTGACGATCAAGAAGAACGCCTCTTCTGACGTCTTTGGCGTTTCTTTTGCTGCGTTGTCG
>JBIKMD010000904.1:0-3046 GCA_044359465.1 Myxococcota bacterium | reverse complement strand
ACAGCCGAGTCCGTCTTGTTGACGTGCTGACCACCAGAGCCACCAGCGCGGTAGGTGTCAACGCGGAGGTCACCTTCGTTGATTTCAATCTCGATGTCGTCGTCGATCTCGGGAGAGATGAACACGCTCGTAAACGATGTGTGCCGGCGCGCGTTCGAATCAAAAGGCGAGATGCGCACCAAACGGTGCACGCCGGTCTCTGCTTTCAGATAACCGTAGGCAAACTCACCACGCACGAAGAACGAGGCATTCTTGATGCCCGCTTCCTCACCCGCGTTGTAGTCGACCATCTCAACCACAAAGCCACGACGCTCCGCCCAACGCTTGTACATGCGGAACAACATCGACGCCCAGTCTTGGCTCTCCGTGCCACCCGAGCCTGCGTTGATCGAAACGATAGCGTTGTTTGGATCAAGCTCACCCGCAAGCATACGCGCGAACTCCATCTTGGTGACGCCCGCTTCGGCGTCTTTCAACATGGTCTCGAGCTCGGGCATGAGCGACTCGTCTTCTTTTGCCAGAGGCAGAAGCTCGAGCGCGTCGTCTACTTTCTTCTTGAGCGTGGTGTACGAAAGCAGGTTCGCTTCGCAACGCGCGCGCTCTTGCTGCATCTTTTGTGCGCGCTCAGCGTCGTTCCAGAAGGAAGGATCAGACGACTCATTATCAATGGCTCGCAGGCGGTCTTCTTGGCGAGCTAAGTCAAAGTACCCTCCACAGCTCGGTGAGCCGTGGTTTGAGGGACTCTAGCGATTCTTGAAGTGTTGCCATGGGGGCCGGCTAGCTGATTCGTGCGCGGCTCGCAAGCGGGGGCGCAAGCCACGCCCCTAGGGTCATCAAAGGTCGGATTTTCGAGACTAGTGCGTCATCATACGGCAACTTGGCGCCAAAACGATCGATAAACGGCGCCATGCGAACCTTCCGTGCCCTATCCGTCGTCCCCGTCTTCCTTTTGACCGCAGACAGCTTCGAGCTTTGCCGACCCGGGCCGCAACCGGTGGCGACTTTGTCGGAAGTGAGTCGCGTGTTCATACGCTCTGACAGCTTTGACTACGAGGCAGGACCGCAGCTGCAACAACTGGGTTTGTCGGTCGAGACCGCGGGCGGCAGCCGCACGAGCAACGGGAACTGCCTCGACACTTCGAACATTGATGTCCGCTTTGCGGGACGTGCATTTCCCTTTGTAGAAGACGGCGGCAGCTTCTACGACCCACTCTGCGGCGGCAGCGGCTTCGGCTGCTTTAGCTGCCGAAGCCCACGGGCTGAGCAAACTTTGGCCGCGAGGCCGCTCGCCGAGGCCACGCTGAGCATGCAGGAGCGCACGACACGCCGCACCGCTAGCATCGTGGGCCTCGACGTTGACCGAGCGATCCGCTTCCCCGGCGGTCAGACAACGCTGCGTGCACCGGGCACCTTGCGCTTCGACTTCGACGACGCAGGAATCGGCCCAGATCCTTTCGTACAAGCGGTGGCGAGTAATGGAGCAACGGTGCGCGCGGAGCTGGTTCCTGGCGCGATCCTGGTCCACGTCGACGCTGCCCCGACTGGACCCCTCCCGCTTTATGTCTCAGTGGACTATGCGTTGGCTGTCACGCACTCAGACTTCGCAGAAGCCCGCGCGCTCGGCTTCTCGGTATGGGAGCGCCAAGCCGCCGTACAGATCTCCCCTTGAGCGACGCGTTTCTCTAGTCTTCTTTCTTCGGCCAGTCCCATTGCCACCCAAGCTCTACATCTGCGCGTAGATCGAAGGTGTTGCGAAGCCCTCCTAAACCGAGGTCCACACTTGGATCCCAAACGAAGGTCTTTATCGCGCGCGCATTCAAGATCAGGAACGGCAGCACCGCGAGGCGGATGTGGGCGTAGAGCAAATCGTTTTGCTGAAACGAGAAGAGCGTATTGAACGACGTGAAGTTGCGCTTGTGGTACGTCGCGAAGAACCGCAGCCACGAGAACGCTGTGAACTCCGCATGCAGCAAGAAGTTCTGCAAGAATTGATTGCCGCCCACCTCATACGCTGCGGTGATTGCGAGTTTGTCGATCCAGCTCAGCGTGACTTCAAAGTAGCCAGCGGGCACGTAGCCAGATCCGCCGTATTGAATCGAGCGCATGAAATCGAGCTTGGTTGGCGCAAAGGTCGACGGATTGAAGGTGACGACCTGTAGCTTTTGAATCTCGTAGAAGTTGTCGAAGTAACTCGGAATGTATTGGTTTCCGAGCACGCGCATTTCTGCCCGCGCACGGAGCGCAAAGGGACCAAGATTAAAGCGGCCGAGCGCGCCAAGCGTCATGCCGCGGCCAAAGCCGAGAAGCTGGTTGAACTCGAAGTAGGTCTTGATGTCGACCACGTCGCCAATGCGCACCGGCTTGATCTCAACGCTGGCACCGAGTGCGTGCACTTGCCCTTCATTGTACAAAGGATCTTCGCCGCGATTGCCGGCGGTGGCGACCACCCCTTCTTCGTCACGCCTCAGACCCGTAGGCGCGCCAAAGTCGCCCGCGTAGACAAACCCAAAAGACAGCGACTTCGCCGCGTAGTTGTTCATCCACCCAAGCGGTTTGACGAAGAGCAAACCCGCAACGAGCTTGGAAGCAAACGTAATATCGCTGACGAACGCTTCGCCGCCGACGTAATCGCTGTTGAGGTTCACCTCTAGGCCGATGCGCGTTTGGTTGGCGAGCATGTTGTTGTTGTAACGACGCATGAGGCCGCCGTGGCCAATGGTCGTTGCGCCCACGCGACCAATGCGCGCAAAGATACGGTCTTCTTTGCGCCCCCATTGCACGCGGCGAATGATCTTGAAGTAGTCACGAAAGTCGTCCCAGTCCTGCACGCGGATGCGGCGTGAGGCAGGCACGCCAAATCCGCCGTTATTCGGATCAAAAAGCGTGACGTTGATGGGCGCCCCAAAGTTCATCTTCAGCTTCTTATCGAAGAAGTTCAGATCAACTTCTGGCGCGAGCGAGACGTAGTGCACGCTGTCGAGGTTGAAATACCCGACGCTGACGCCAATGAAGTTGCTGTCGTTGAGGATTTCCGCCACGCCAAGCA